>CAMKAE010000040.1 GCA_946410395.1 uncultured Clostridia bacterium | reverse complement strand
TATGCGGACGCCGGTTTCGGGGTGCTGCGGATCCCGGTTCACTGGTTCAACCTGATGGATGAAGAATACAACATCAGCGGCGAATATATGAGCGCCGTGAGAGAAGTCGTTGACTGGGCGCTGGACGCCGGCCTGTATGTGATCATCAACATCCATCACGATGAGAACGGCTTCTTCGCGGGCTTTGCCGCCGGGCAGGAGGAAGAACACCTGGCGGCTTACCGGAAAATATGGCAGCAGATTGCCGAAGCCTTCCGCGATTGCGGCGATCACCTGATCTTCGAATCGCTGAACGAGGAGGGCTGCTGGGACAGCCTGTGGAACCGGTGGGGCGGGAGCAGCGGAAAAGCCGAGGCGTACAGACTGCTGAACCGGATCAATCAGGCCTTTGTCGATGAGGTCCGCGCATCGGGCGGAAACAACACGCAGCGGCACCTGCTCATCGCGGGTTATGCCACGGGCATTGACGAGACCTGCGACGCGATGTTCCGGATCCCGGAGGATCCAGTGAACCGCTGCGCCCTCTCCGTGCATTACTACACGCCGCCCACCTTCGCCATTCTGGAGGAGGACGCGGACTGGGGAAAGATGCGGTCTACCTGGGGAACGGACAGCGATTTTGCCGAGCTGAACCGCTACATGGATAAAATCAAGATGCAACTGATCGACCGGTGCGTGCCCGTCATCATCGGGGAATACGGCTGCCCAAAGAACAACAAAGACCCGGAATCGGTCCGGCTGTTCCTGACCTCGGTGTGCCGGGCCGCCTATGAACGCGGGATCTGCCCGATTCTCTGGGACGTGACCGGGTCACATTACGACCGTGTCAATTGCAGGATGTACGATCAGGAACTGATGGACAGTCTGCTGAGCGTACAGGAAACCCCGTCCGTTCCCTGATCCGGCCGAAGACCGGCAACGATTCATATCCGGGTTCCGGCCATTCCCAAGGCGCTCGCACGCCGTCCTTTCGCCCATCGTTCCGGATCGCCATAACAGGAGGGATCAGTCCCATGCGTGAAGGAACAGAAGCGATCCGGGAGCACGGACCCATCTTCGAGCACGCGCCCTGTTTCCCGGACCGGATCAACACGGAGTTCGTCCAGGAGGTGGCTGGCCGAATGACGCTCACCGGGGGGACGGTCTCGGTGTTTGAGGGGACGCTTGCCTATTGACGGTGCCCGGCGCGGATTCTCGTCGCCGGGAACGCTTTACGCCGCATTGACACCCATGAACCGGTATCGTATAATGCTTCTCCGGGCAGATTGCCGGTGCCTTTCATCAGGCAAGATCACCGAGCCGGCGGGAAAGCCGGAGGAGCGAGAACCATGACCGACCATCGCCGTATTCCTGAACAGATCGAGATCCGCGGCGCGCGGGTCCATAACCTGAAAAACGTGGATGTCAACATCCCGCTGCACCGGATCACGGGCATCGCCGGGGTGTCCGGCTCCGGGAAGTCCTCCCTGGCGCTGGGGGTGCTCTACGCCGAGGGCTCCAGGCGCTACCTGGAGTCCCTTTCCACTTACACCCGGCGGCGGATGACCCAGGCGAGCCGGGCCCTGGTGGACGATGTGCGCTATGTGCCCGCGGCCCTGGCCCTGCACCAGCGGCCCGGCGTGCCCGGCATCCGCTCGACCTTCGGCACGTCAACCGAGCTGCTGAACAGCCTGCGGCTCATGTTTTCCCGCCTGTCCGTGTACAAGTGCCCCAACGGGCATGACGTGCCCCAGACGCTCGACTGGGCGGCCGAGAAGGAGGTGCACTGCCCCGCCTGCGGGACGTTTGTGCCCGTGATCGGCGCGGAGGAGCTGGCCTTCAATTCCGCCGGCGCCTGCGCGCGCTGCGGCGGGACCGGCATGATCCGGACTGTGGACCGGGCCACCCTGGTGCCGGATGAGAGCCTGACCATCCTGGAGGGCGCGGTCGCGCCGTGGAACAGCCTGATGTGGTCGCTGATGACGGACGTCGTGAGCGCGATGGGCGTGCGCACGGACGTGCCCTTCCGAGAGCTGACCGACGCGGAGAAGGCGATCGTCTACGATGGGCCCATGGTCAAGAAGCACATCTTCTACAAGCCCAAGAAGGCGGAGAACATGGCGGCCGGCGAGATGGACTTCACCTATTACAGCGCCACGGCCACCGTGCTCAACGCGCTGAGCAAGGTCAAGGACGAAAAGGGCATGAAGCGGGTGGAGAAGTTCCTGCGGGAGGATGTCTGCCCGGACTGCGGCGGCACGCGGCTGTCGGCCCGCGCGCGAGCCCTGCGGCTGAACGGGGCGTCGCTGGATCAGGTCTGCACGCTGCCGCTGTCGGAGCTGATCGAGTGGGTGAAGGGCGTGCCCGCGTCCCTGCCGGAGGAGATGCGCCCCATGGCGGTCAGCATCTGCGAGGCCTTCCACCACACCGCGCGGCGGCTGGTGGATCTGGGGCTGAGCTATCTCTCGCTGGACCGCGCCTCCGCCACGCTGTCCACCGGCGAGCGCCAGCGGACGCAGCTGGCCCGGGCCGTGCGCAACCGCACCACCGGCGTCCTCTATGTGCTCGACGAGCCCTCCATCGGCCTGCACCCCTCCAACCTGGAGGGCCTGACCGGCGTGATGGACGACCTGGTGGCCGACGGCAACTCCATCGTGCTGGTGGATCACGATCCGCAGGTGCTGCGTCATGCCGACTGGCTGATCGAGCTCGGCCCGGAGGCCGGTGCGGGCGGCGGCAGGATCCTGGCGGAGGGCACGACGCGGATGCTGTCCGAAAACCCTGCCTCCCTGATCGGCCCGTTCCTCTCCGAGCGCGACCAGTCCGCGCTTCGCCCGCAGACGGACGCGGCCCGGCTGTTCGATCTGGGGGAGATCCGGATGGAGACCGGGGCGATCCACACGGTGAAACCGCTGTCCGTGCGCATCCCGAAGGGGCGGCTGACCGTGGTCACCGGCGTGTCCGGCAGCGGCAAGACCACGATGGTGTTGGAGAGCCTGATTCCGGCCATTGCGGCCGCGACGGCCGGGAAAGCGCTGCCGGAGCATGTGCGCTCCGTCAGCGCGGAGGGCATCGCGCAGGTGAAGCTGATCGACGCGACGCCGATCGGCATCAACGTGCGCTCCACCGTGGCGACCTACGCCAACGTGCACGACGAGCTGCGCAAGGCGTACGCGCGGACGAAGGACGCGAAGGAGCTGGGCTTTTCCGCCGGAGATTTCAGCTATAACACCGGTTCCCTCCGCTGCCCCGTGTGCGACGGAACGGGCACGATCAGCCTGGACGTGCAGTTCCTGCCGGACGTGGATGTGCCCTGCCCGGACTGCGGCGGCTCCCGCTACGCGAAGGCGGCGTACCGGGTCAAGCGCATCCGGAAGGACGGCAGCGGCTGCTCCCTGCCCAGGCTGATGGCCTGCAGCGTGGACGAAGCGCTGGCGGAATGCGGCGATCTGAAGCTGGTGCGGGACCGCCTGCAGGTGCTGCACGACCTGGGGCTGGGCTATCTGACCCTGGGGGAGGAGACGCCCAGCCTGTCCGGCGGCGAGGCGCAGCGCCTGAAGCTGGCCAGCGAGATGAGCCGGGGACAGTCGGACACGGTGTTTGTCTTCGACGAGCCCACGATTGGCCTGCATCCCCTGGACGTGCGCACGCTGCTGAAGGTGTTCCAGCACCTGATCGATCAGGGCGCGACGGTGATCGTCATCGAGCACGACCTGGACGTGATCCGCAGCGCGGACTATCTGGTGGACATGGGGCCTGGCGGCGGCGCCCAGGGCGGGCGGATCGTGGCTGCCGGCACGCCGGACGAGGTCCGGCAAAACCCGCAGAGCGTCACGGCGCGCTACCTGTGAGAAGCGACGCCGCAGCCGGACCCCCTCAGTTCACTGCCGTGCCGTTCACATACAGGGTATGGCCGTTTCCGATCACGCACCCGAGGTCGCCCTCAAAGCTGCTGATATAAGAATCGGCCGTCAGGGTCCAGGTGCTGGCCTCGTCCAGGACGACATCACGCTGCCGCGGTCCGAGCGGATCGCGGCCTTGCTCGCGCTGGTCACCGTCAGATTGCTGCCGGTGAGCGTGCCGCCTCCGGCCACCTGACCGCCGCCGGCCCCGCCGCCCGTGACCGTCACGGTGCAGTCGGAGAGACTGACGGTTCCGCCGTCATAGGCGAAGACGCCGGGCTCGGCGGCCTGAGATTTAGAAGGAGACGGCATATGATCGGACTGGGAACGCTCATCAACACCGCGGCGATCGTCCTGGGCGGCGTGGTGGGTCATTTTACGGGAAAGCTGTTCCGGCGGGAACAGCAGGAGGCGGTGAACAAGGCCTGCGGCGTCAGCGTGCTGTTCATCGCCGTTGCGGGCGCGATGCAGGGCATGCTGTCGATCGACGGCGGCGCGCTTGTGAGCGGAAAGTCTTTCCTGGTCGTGCTCTGCCTTGCGCTGGGAACAGTGGTCGGCGAGCTGATCGGGATCGAAACGGGCTTCGAGCGCTTCGGGGAGTGGCTGAAGGCCAGGACGGGGAACAGCGGCGACCGGGAGTTTGTCAACGCGTTTGTCACGGCGTCGCTGACCGTCTGCATCGGCGCGATGGCGATTGTCGGCGCGATCCAGGACGGCATCAGCGGCGATTATGCCACGCTGGCGGTCAAGGCCGTGCTGGACTTTATCATCATTGCTGTGATGACCTCCTCGCTCGGCAAGGGCTGCGTCTTCTCGGCGATCCCGGTGCTTGTGCTCGAGGGCGCCGTGACGCTGCTGGCCAGGCTGGTCGCCCCGGCCATGACCGACCTGGCTGTCGCCTATCTCTCGCTCATCGGCTCCGTGCTGATCTTCTGCGTCGGGGTGAACCTGGTCTGGGGAAAGACGGTCCGGGTGGCCAACATGCTGCCGGCCATCGTTTTCGCGGTGATCGCGGCCTACCTGCCCTGGGGGCTTTGACGCCGACCGGCCTGCCGAGAAGACAGCGATCTTTCGTGGAGAGAATGGAGGGTGTCCCGATGATTCAGCCCATTGTCCGTGACCCGATGTTCCTGGCGGGGAAATCCGATCCCGCCACCGCTGCCGACCTGCCTGTCGCCGCAGACCTGCTCGACACGCTGCAGGCGCATCTGGAGCACTGCGTGGGCATGGCCGCGAACATGATCGGCCGGCGGAAGCGGATCATCGCTTTCAGCAACGGCCCGATGCAGGTGGTCATGCTCAATCCCCGGATCGTCGCAAAAGCCGGGGAGTACGAGGCGGAGGAGGGCTGCCTGTCCCTGGCCGGCGTGCGCAAAACCAGGCGCTGGCGGCGCATCACCGTGTGCTGGCAGGACCAGCTGCTGCGGGACAAAACCGCGGTCTTTGAGGGCTTTACGGCGCAGATCATCCAGCACGAGATCGATCACTGCGACGGCATTCTGATCTGAGAAGCATAAATCATGGCACAGCAAAAGAGGCTGCGGCAGAATCTGACCAATCTGCCGCAGCCTCTTTGCGTGTCCCGTTACCAGGCCGCTTTGGCGCTGAGATCCTTCATGGCCTCGGAGATGCGGATCTGCTGGGGGCAGACCTTTTCGCAGCTCCGGCAGCCGATGCAGGCGGAGGGCTTCTTATCCTCGGGCAGGGACATGAGGGCCATGGGCGCGATGAAGCCGCCGCCGGTGAAGACGTGCTCGTTGTATAGCTCCAGCAGCCAGGGGATGTTCAGCCCCTTGGGACAGTGGGTGGTGCAGTAGCGGCAGGCGGTGCAGGGCAGGGCGGTGCGGCGGGTCATGTCCGCGGCCAGGGAGAGGAGCGCGCGCTTTTCCGTCTCGTTCAGCGGCTGATCGGTTTCAAAGGTGCGCAGGTTTTCCGCCATCTGCGCCTCGTTGGACATGCCGGAGAGGATCACCGTCACCCCGGGAATGCTCTGCAGGAAGCGGAAGGCCCAGGCGGCGATGCTCTCCTGCGGGCGAAGGGCGTGGAGCCCGGCGGCGTCCTCCTCCGGCAGCCTGGCCAGCTTCCCGCCGCGCAGCGGTTCCATGACCCACACGGGGATGTTCCACTCCCGGAGCAGCGCCACCTTTGCTTTGGCATCCTGGAAATCCCAGTCCAGCCAGTTGAGCTGCAGCTGGCAGAATTCTATGTCCTTGCCGTAGGCCTCCAGGAAGCGCCGGATGACGGCCGGACTGCCGTGGGCGGAGAAGCCCAGATGACGGATGCGGCCCTTGCGCTTCTGCTCTGCCAGATAACGGAAGGTCTTGTATCTTTCATCGTCCAGATAGGCGTCGATGTTCATCTCGCACACATTGTGGAACAGGTAGAAATCGAAGTAATCCACTCCGCACTTGCGGAGCTGCTCCTCGAAGATCGCCTCCGCCTTGCCCATGTTGTGCAGGTCGTAGCCGGGAAACTTGTCGGCCAGGAAGTACTTCTCCCGGGGATAGCGGGCCAGCGCTTTGCCCAGCACAAGCTCGGACTGACCGTCGTGATAGCCCCAGGCGGTGTCGTAGTAGTTGACGCCGGCCTGCATCGCCAAGTCCACCATGCGGAAAGTCGCGGCCTCGTCGATCTGACTGTCGTCACCGTTGAGAACGGGCAGGCGCATGGCACCCATGCCCAAGTTGGAGAGCTGCATGTCCTGGAAAGCGCGGTAAATCATGGAATGGCTCTTTTCGATGATCGGATGGTGTTTGCCCCTGCCGGGCCGGAAGGATTGCCTTGTGAATGCCTTGTTATGTCATGTCATGCCGTCCGCTCCTTTCCATACGAACAGCCCCTCGGCGCCTGCGAGGGCTTTCACCGCCTCCAGCAGAGCATCGTCGGGATTGAAAAGGGTCATGTAAGTGTCGTCCGGGTCCGAGAGAAACATCGCGCCGCCCGTCATGATCCGCACGGAGCGCGTGTGGATCAGCTCCGCGAGGCGTGCCGGCGCGGGGTTCAGCTCCTGCGCTTCCTCCGCCGCGACCGCGAGATCCTCATAGCAGTTCAGTTTCAGGAGCAGCTGGATGCGTTTCTGCCGGATTGCTGCAAGCTGCTCCTTCCGCCAATAGGCCTCCACGGCGAAATACTGGCCGGGACCGTCCGCCGGCACCCGCCTCGGCAGAATGTCGACGATCCAATACGGCGTCTGCAGCAGTTCATCGATTGTCAGCGTGGTCATCAGTGCGTCTCCGTTTTTTCAGTCAGGTTCCCGCCGCGCTTCTCAGTGCGCTTACCCGGTTCTTGATGCTTGCCTGGAACTGCTCGTCCGTCATGGACGGGTCCCGGGTGGCCTGCCAGACGGGGCAGGGCAATTCATCGCAGTCCGCGCAGGTGGCGAAGCGGTGCTTCCCGGCGCAGCAGGCGTAGATGGGGCAGGGCTTTCCGGCAGGGGCGTGGAAGACCTTTCCGCAGGCCTCGTTGCAGCCGGCGCACTGCGTGCCGTGCAGCGGACACGCGGCGCAGTCGGTGCCGCAGACGGTCAGGCCCAGCGCCTCCCGCTGCTTTGCCTTCGGGAGGGAGCGCAGCACCAGCCGGCGAGCGTGATCCAGCAGGGTTTTCACCACGTCCTCCGGCACCGCGCCGTCGGCCTTCACCGAGTTCCAGTGCAGTTTGTTCATGTAGTAGCCGGGGATGATGTCCGGGTACTGCCTGCGCCAGAACTCGCCCTCGGTGGGCTCCAGCTTGAGGGTGACATAGACCGGCCGGTCCGCGTCGCCCCGGCAGACGGCGGCGAACATCTTGCCGCCGATGTGGTAGCGGACCCAGTTCCACTCGGGCTGGAAATCCTTGGTGACGCCCCGCAGGGAGAGCAGGTATTCGTCGATCCAGGGGTAGTTCATGGGGGTTGCTCCTTTCCGTCAGTCCCGGCCTTCGGCGGTGCCCCGCTGGGCCGCCAGGTTCCGCTCCTTCTCGAAGAACGCCCGCCGCAGCTGCGCGTATTCGGCTTCGGTGCAGACCTCGCGGCATTTCGGCTCGAAGGACAGGGTGACCGCGAAGCACTCCCGCATCCGCTCGCAGGGATACAGGCTGCACGCCGCGCAGGTCGGGATGCCCTTTTCGGCGCAGCAGCTGACCGCGCCGTAGCGGCACCAGTTCTCCGCCTTGCAGCCGATGCAGGCGATCTCCTCGTTCGAGACCACATGATCCCGGTAGCCGATCTTCATCCAGAGCTCCGCGGTGCGGCGAAGCTCCTCCTCCGTCTTTTCAAAGGGATGCGCGGTGCAGCGGGGGCAGGCGGCGCAGTCGTTGCCGCAGGCGGCGATAATCCGGTCGCTCATGGACAGCACCTCACTTCTTCTCTGATGCCGGGAATCCGTTCAGCCAGGCCCGCTGGCCGAAGGGCTTCTTCTGCGGCGCCCTTGCCCCTTCCTCCGCGATGCCCACCGGCAGGATGCACACCAGCTCATAGTCATCGGGCACGTGCAGGATGCGCGCGATCTTGTCACCGATCCGGTCCGCGTCGGTGATGTGGCCCTCGTACCAGCAGCTCCGGTAGCCCAGGGCCTCGATGGCCAGCAGCATGTTCTCGATGGCTGCGGCGTAGTCCTGCGTAGCAAAACAGCGATCCCGGTAGGCGATGATCCGACGGGTCAGCACGCAGATCATGGCCGGCGCGGTCTGCGCCACCGGCGGATCGATCGCCGCTTTGATGCGCTCCAGCAGCGCCGGATCGTCCACCGCGATCAGGCTGGTGGTCTGCTTGTTGCAGCCCGAGGGCGCCGCCAGCCCCGCCTCCAGGATGGCCGCCAGATGCTCCCGGGGCACCCTGTCCGGCTTGTAGGGGCCGCGATAGCTGCGGCGGGACAGGATCAGATCCAGCATGGCCTGTGCGTTCTGAATGCTCATGATTCATCTCCTCCATTCGTCACGGTTTCACAGCCCAAACACCCGTTCCGCCAGCGCCAGCGTCTCCGCCGCGCTCCGGCGCTCGTCCCGCAGGATCACCGGGAAGCCGGCGCGCAGGAATCGCTCGTATCGCTCGCGGGAGTTGATCCGCGCGAGGCCCCGCCGGTAGTTTTCCATCGCGGCCTCCGGGTCGGGCTCCTCCAGGATCAGGCGGTAGAGGAACTGCTTCTCCCGGTCCGGGCGCTCGAAGAAGCGGCGAACGGAGATCTCCGGGTCGGCCAGCATCACCAGCACATGGCCGGGCGCGGCGATCTCCCGCAGGGTCTCCAGCGAAATGTTGGTATCCACAAAGACCGGCCTGCCCTGCGCCGCCGCCTCGGGAAGCAGGCGCAGCTCCAGCGTCTCGCACTCTATGGAGACCTGATCGATCCAGGCCTCGTAGGCCTCCGGCGTCCGGCGGATGAATTCGTGCCAGTCCGTCAAATCCCGGCTCCAGGTCAGCGCCGGAAACGCCTCCCGGCTCAGCCCCGGCAGCAGCGCGTCGTGGTAGTTCTCCCCACACTCGACGCCGCCGTGCTTTTCGGCCAGCATGTGCACCATGGTGGACTTTCCGGCGTAGGCCGTGCCGGTGATGAAGTAGACGTTCTCAAAGCTCATGGGCTTTCCTCCGGTGCCTTGCCGAGAATCAGCTCCAGCGGCTGCTCATGCCCCGGGAAGGGCAGCGTCAGCCCGCCGCAGTCGCGGTAGCCGAGCCTCCGCCAGAAGTGCTGCGCGGCCTCATCCGACTGGGTGGAGGTCAGGATCAGGTCATAGCCCCGGGCCTGCATGTCTTTCTCCCAGTGTGAAACCAACCCGCGCCCGAAACCCTGCCGCTGATGCGCATCTGCCACATTCAGCAGGTTGCAGAAAGGAATGCTGTCCCAGAACAGCGACCAGCGCAAGAGGCCGATGGGCTCGCCGTCCAGCGTCAGCACATACCCCATCCGGTCCCGGACCTTGCGGGTGAATTCCGCTTCGCTCAGGTGCCGGTCAAGCGAAAACCAGAAGGCGCTGTCCGCCTCCGTCACGGGATGAATGGCGATGCGCATGCCCGTTTCCTCCGCTCAGCCTTTTCTCCGCAGGATCCAGATCAGATTGCTCCGGTATTTCGCGGCGGTGGAAAGGTCCGTCAGGTCCTCCTTGTCGCCGTTATAGCCCCGGTAAATGTCCGTCACTTCAAACCCGCAAAGCTTCGCCAGCAGGTGCATCTCCCAGCGCGTGGTCTGGCGCATCAGCAGGGGGCGGATCCGGGTGCCGATGATCTCTCCGGCGGCGTTGTACTCCTCAAACTTCCAGTTGCCGCTCATCTGCTGGCTGTAGGGATCGTAGGTGATGGCGTTGTAGATCTTCTCCCGGTTGCCCGCGCTGTTGATATACTCCAGCCGGAAGGCGTAATCCTCCGGCGTGGTCTGCATCTGCTGCGCCTGCATGGGCGGCCAGGGGTCGAAGGTGTTCAGCGTCAGGATGCCGCCGGGCAGCAGCTGTTCCCGGAGATTGGTCAGCGCCCGGATCTGCAGCTCCTGGGTGGGCAGATGCATGAAGCCGCTCCGGGCGATGATGGCCAGGGAATACTTCCGGCCGGAGGAAAAGACGGTCATGTCCGCCGGCATGATGTTCAGCCGAAGCCCCATCATCTCCGCTTTCTTCGCCGCCACCCGGCACATTTCCTCCGAGAGATCGGTGCCGTCCACGTCTATCCCTCGCTCCGCCAGATACAGCAGCACCGCGCCCGTGCCGCAGGCCACGTCCACCACGCCGCCGGCCCCGTATTTCCGGGCCAGGTCGAGGTAAAACTCCTGAAAGTGCTCGTGATGATCGTCGTGGGCGTACATCACTTCCAGGTAGCGGTCATAATTCTCAGCCACATCCCTGTAATCATGAAGGTCCATCGCTTTAGCCCTCCAGTCCGCGGATGGTCAGGCTCGTTCGCCTGTGTGAATGAAGGCGATCAGCGCCTCCAGATCATCGAAGTCGTCATAGTCGCCCATGATGCCTTCCCGGTGATAGACGATGCCCGCTCGCTCGTTGCGCTCCAGGCAGTCCAGCAGCGCCTCTGTGCCGTACCGGCGGGCAAACTCCGCGAAGGCCCGGGCTTTGATCTTCTCCGCGTACAGCCCTTTGCTGCAGGCGGCGGGCTCGCACTCCCAGCAGCCGGCCAGCCCCTTGTCCATGCCGCAGCGGCGCACCTGGCACCACTCCGCGTCCTTGCACCAGGAGAGCTCCTTGAAGCCGTCCCGCCGGCAGCCCTTGCAGACCGCGTTCTCCGAGCACAGGCAGCAGGCCAGTCCGCAGCGGGCGATGCCCAATTCACGTTTCATCTGTTTTCCCGCCTTCCTCGATGATGGTCCGGCAGAAGGCCTCGATCTCCTCCCGCCGCGCCTCTGCGGCCTCCCGGTACTCCACGCCGGTGAGACCCAGATGCCCACAGCATGCGATCTCCAGGTGACCGTAAAAGTGCTCGATGGTGCCGATGATGCGCTCGCACTCCTTCATGCCCGGGCCGGTGCGCAGGGCGACCGCGTAGCCCTTCTTGCCGGGGGAGAGCGCCGCGTGGGGCGCGTGGGTGTTGCACCAGGGCGTGCAGCGGTCGATGAAGGCCTTGAACTGCCCGGGCACGTCCGCCCAGTAGGAGGGCGAGACGCAGACGACGGTGTCCGCCTTTTCGAAATCCTTCATCAGCCGGTCCACGTCGTCGCGCAGGACGCATCTGGCCGGCTGATGGCAGCCCCGGCAGCCCCGGCAGAAGGCAACGCGGTAGTCGTCGATGCACACGCTCCGCACCGCAAAGCGCCCGGAAAGCTGTCGGGCGATGATTTCGGCGATGGCCGCCGTCGCGCCGTCACGGACGGGACTGCAGTTGATGATCAGGGCGTTCATGGGGAATCCCTCCGATCATGTACTCTCTGTCTTGTGCTTCATGCGAAACGCTTTGTCAGCAGAAGTATAGCACAGGCAGGGCTGCCTTTGCAATGTGATTTTCGCGCCGCGTTCCGCTGCACCTCCGCTCCGTGCAGGAGAGGACAGCGCAAAAAAGCACCTCCCGGACAGCCGGGAGGTGCATCGGGCATACCGTCTGAGGAGCGGAGCTTTTCCGCTCGGGCTCAGGCTCAGGCCGCAGGCAGGTTTTCGTACTTTTCACGGACCTCCGTGACAAAGTCCACGCTGAGGACAAACTCCACAGAACAGCCGTTACGGCTGCTCTCTCCGCGGCCTTCGGAATTCGCTCAGAAGACCAGCCAGGCGGCGTTCAGGTCCACAAAGGTCACGGTGATGTCGTCCCGGTCGTTCTCCAGGACAATCATGACGCTCCCGACGGTCCAGGCTTCGACAGCGCCCTCGGGGCGGCCGTCGTCGTCCACGGCATAGATGCCGTTGCCCAGCGCCGTCGTGTCCAGCGCCGCGGACGCACCGTACTCCGCAGCCAGCAGATCCCTGATTCGGGCGTAGCTGACGCCGGCGTCCTCGGTGTCAAAGCTCAGCTGGATGGCCGCCAGGGCGTTGCCGACGAAGAGGTACTTCAGGTCGGCCTTCATGCCGTTCTCCGTGACGTCCTCGTACTCCAGCTCGTCGAAGTCAACGGGGCCGCGGGTGTGCTCGCGGTCCATCTCGTAGCGGGCGGAGGGCTCGGCGGCGATGACCTCGTCGGCGGTCATGCCGAAGGTGACACCGCTGCGCAGGGCGGGGGCGGCGGCCTCATCGGCCAGGGCAAAGGCGGTGGCACACAGCAGGCACAGGGCGGTCAGAACGGCAAACAGCTTCTTCATAATCAGGTTCCTCCTTTTGCTATGTCATAGTTTTTTTCTTTTCACAGCGGGTTTCTTTTATGATAACCGATTCGCGGCGAAGATACAAGGCGCTTCCCGCCTGCTTCCCGCGCCGGACATCTGTTGATACGATAAAAAGAGGAAAAGGGCTGCACCGACAGAGAAAAACCACATTTTTATGTTATTCTATGAAAAAACCCTGCGTCAGGTCTTGCTTGTGACGCGACGTCATGTGCTAAGCTGGACGCGAAAG
>CAMKAE010000039.1 GCA_946410395.1 uncultured Clostridia bacterium | reverse complement strand
CCATGAACAAGCTGGGGATCGAGATGGCCCGCAGCGAAGTGGCCTATTCCGTCGACGAGGCGCTGAAGATCGCCGACCAACTGGGCTATCCGGTGGTGCTGCGCCCGGCCTACACGATGGGCGGCGCTGGCGGCGGCCTGGTCTACAACACCGAAGAGCTGAAAACCGTCTGCGCACGCGGCCTCCAAGCCTCCCTGGTGGGGCAGGTGCTGGTAGAGGAGAGCGTTCTGGGCTGGGAAGAGCTGGAGCTCGAAGTGGTCCGGGACGCCAAGGGGCAGATGATCACGGTCTGCTTCATCGAGAACATCGACCCGCTCGGCGTGCACACCGGCGACTCCTTCTGCTCCGCGCCGATGCTGACCATTCCGGAGGATGTGCAGAAGGAGCTGCAGCGGCAGGCCTACCGCATCGTGGACGAGGTGCAGGTCATCGGCGGCACCAACGTACAGTTTGCACGCAATACCCAGACGGGGCGGATCATCGTCATCGAGATCAACCCCAGAACATCCCGCTCCTCCGCCCTGGCCTCCAAGGCCACCGGTTTCCCCATCGCGCTGGTCTCTGCCATGCTGGCCTCCGGCCTGACCCTGGACGAGATTCCCTGCGGAAAGTACGGGACGCTGGACAAGTATTATCCCGACGGCGACTACGTGGTGATCAAGTTTGCCCGCTGGGCCTTCGAGAAGTTCAAGGGCGTGGAGGACAAGCTCGGCACCCAGATGCGCGCCGTGGGCGAGGTCATGAGCATCGGCAAGACCTACAAGGAGGCCTTCCAGAAGGCGATCCGCTCGCTCGAAAACGGCCACTACGGCCTGGGCTGGGCAAAGGATTATCATGACAAGTCCAAGCAGGAACTGCTGAAGCTGCTGCGTTTCCCCACCAGCCAGCGGCAGTTCGTGATGTATGAAGCCCTGCGCAAGGGCGCCACAGTGGAGGAGCTCTACAAGCTGACCGCCATCAAGCCCTATTTTCTGGAGCAGATGAAAGAGCTGGTCGAGGAGGAGGAAGCGCTGCTGCGCTGCAAGGGCAGCGTACCGCCGGCGGATGTGCTGAAGCAGGCCAAGCTCGACGGCTTCTCCGACAAATACCTGAGCCAGATCCTGGCCGTGCCGGAGGACAGCATCCGGGAAGCGCGGGAAGCCGCGGGCATCACCGAGGTCTGGGAGGGCATCCACGTCAGCGGCACCCCAGACAGCGCCTACTATTACTCCACCTATCACCCCGCGAAGGAGACGCCGGCGCTCCCCGACGAAAAGAAGATCATGATCCTCGGCGGCGGTCCCAACCGGATCGGCCAGGGCATTGAGTTCGACTACTGCTGTGTCCACGCGGCCAAGGCCCTGCACAAGGCCGGTTTCAAGACCATCATCGTCAACTGCAACCCGGAGACCGTCTCCACGGACTACGACACCTCGGACAAGCTCTACTTCGAGCCGCTGACCCTGGAGGACGTGCTGTCCATCTACCGCCACGAGAAGCCGCTGGGCGTGATCGCGCAATTCGGCGGCCAGACGCCGCTGAACCTGGCCGGCGCGCTGGAAAAGAACGGTGTTCGCATCCTGGGCACGCCGCCCTCCGTCATCGACATGGCGGAGGACCGGGACCTGTTCCGCGCCATGATGGACAAGCTGGGCATCCCGATGCCGGAATCCGGCATGGCCGTGAACGTGGACGAAGCCCTGGAGATCGCGCACCGCATCGGTTATCCGGTGATGGTGCGGCCCAGCTACGTGCTGGGCGGCCGTGGCATGGAGGTCGTCTACAATGACGACGCGCTGACCGGATACATGAACGCCGCCATCGGCGTGACGCCCGACCGGCCCATCCTGATCGATCGTTTCCTACGCCATGCCATGGAGTGCGAAGCCGACGCCATCGCCGACGGTCACGACGCCTATGTGCCCGCGGTGATGGAGCATATTGAGCTGGCCGGCGTGCACTCCGGTGACTCCGCCTGCATCATTCCCTCCAAGAACATCCCGCCGGAGCAGCTGGAGACGATCAAGGAGTACACCCGCCGCATCGCACGGGAGATGCACGTCCGCGGCTTAATGAACATGCAGTACGCCATCGAGAACGGCGTAGTCTATGTGTTGGAGGCAAACCCGCGGGCCAGCCGGACGGTGCCGCTGGTCTCCAAGGTCTGCAATATTGCCATGGTGCCCCTTGCGACGGAGATCATCACCGACGAATTCACCGGAAACGAATCCCCGCTCAAAAACCTGAAGGAGCGGAACATCCCGCACTATGGCGTGAAGGAAGCCGTGTTCCCCTTCAACATGTTCCCGGAAGTCGATCCGCTGCTGGGCCCGGAAATGCGCTCCACCGGCGAGGTGCTGGGCATTGCGGACACCGTGGGCGAAGCGTACTTCAAGGCCCAGGAGGCCACCAAAACCGCCCTGCCCACCTCCGGCACGGTGCTCATCACTGTCAACGACAAGGATAAGCCCGAAGTGGTGGAGGTGGCGAAGACTTTTGTCCAGGCTGGCTTCAGGATCCTCTCAACCTCCGGCACGGCGGCGCTGCTCATCAGCCACGGCATTCCCGTGGAGGAAGTGTTCAAGATCGATGAGGGAAGGCCGGACTGCTATGACGTGATCACCAACGGAAAGGTGCAGTTGGTTGTGAACACGCCCATCGGCAGCGGCCGGGGCACGGATGACAGCTACATCCGCAAGGCCTGCATCAAGAGCCGTGTGCCTTACATCACCACCATCGCCGCGGCCATGGCCAGCGCAAAGGGCATTCTGGCGGTTCAAAGCGGGCAGAGCGGCGTTCAGTCCCTGCAGGAGCGGCACAGTCATATCAAGTAATGGGAGAGCCACGTCTGCCGGGGCGGCGGGCGTGGCCTTCTTCGTGTTTCCTTATGAAAGGCAGTTGAGCACGCGGGATTGCACAGCGGACAAAAACGTGTATAATAGAACTGATCCATAGCAAAGAACGGAGTGTGTTCCATGTCCGACAACGTTTTCCGCAGCGCCGATCTGCTGATCCCCGAAGCCTCCCTGCTCCCCAAATGGGCTGTCATCGCCTGCGACCAGTACACCTCCGAACCGGAATACTGGGAGCGGGTGAAAGCAGAAGTAGGGGAGTCGCCCTCGGCCCTGAACCTGATCTTTCCGGAGGCCTGGCTCAATCAGGATCGCGAGCAGCGCATTGCTTTCATCAACACGTCCATGCGGGACTGCCTGAACCGAAACATCCTGAAGGCATATCCGGACAGCTTTGTCTATGTGGAGCGCACCCTGGTCAACGGCATGATCCGCCGGGGCGTGGTGGGTGCGGTGGATCTGGATGCCTATGACTGGCGGCCCGACGCGCACAGCGCCATCCGCGCCACGGAGCGCACCGTGGAAGCGCGGATCCCGCCGCGGGTCGCCATCCGCCGGGACGCGCCCCTGGAGCTGACCCATGTGCTGATGCTCTGTGACGACGAAGAGGAAGACCTGGTGGAATCCCTGACGGCGGAGAAGGCAAGCCTGCCGCTGCTGTACAGCTTCGACCTGATGCAGGGCGGCGGGCACATCGCCGGCTGGCTCGTGGCCGGCGAAGCCAAGACCCGGCTGGAGGCGCACATCGCCGCCTATGAGCGGCGCATGGCGGAAAAATATGCCGCCATGAAGGTTTCTCCGATTCTCTACGCCGTGGGGGATGGCAACCACTCCCTGGCCACCGCCAAAGCCTGCTGGGAAGCGCTGAAGACGGAGCACCCGGAGCAGGCCGCGGATCACCCGGCCCGTTACGCGATGGTGGAGCTGGAGAACATCCGGGATGCGGCTCAGCAATTCGAGCCCATTCACCGTGTGCTCACCGGCGTGGACGTCGACGCACTGCTGAAGGCCCTTGAAGCGATCTGCGTCCGCGAGGGCGGCTTTGAAGTGCCCTGGCATGCCGGAGACAGGACGGGCGTCCTGCATCTGAATCCGGCGCTCGGCGAACTGCCCATCGGCATTCTTCAGAACTTCCTCGATCAGACGGTATCGCCCGGGCAGATCGATTACATTCACGGGGACGACGTGGCCCGCAAGCTGGCCCGACAGGAGAACGCCATCGCCTTCCTTCTGCCTCCCATTCCCAAGGACGAGCTTTTCCCGGGAATCGCCCGGGATGGCGTGCTGCCCAGAAAGACTTTTTCCATGGGCCATGCCGAGGAGAAGCGTTACTATCTCGAGGCGCGAAGGATCAAAGCGAGGGGATGAACCGTGAAGCGAGCGATTGTCTGGCTGTTGACAGCGGTGCTCTGTCTGGCTGTGCTGCCTGCTCTGGCCGAGGAGGATGAAGGGTTTCGCCTCTCCGGGCTGGAAGAGGATGAAAGCCTGATGATCTACCTGGACGACAACGGCATCGATACCGTATACCGCAGCATGAACCAGCCCTTCTTCGGCGAGACCGACGAGAGCATCGTCTGCGCTTTTCTGGACTATGTCGAGTTGGCCAACGAGAACGACCTTGTGGCGATCCGTTTCACGCTGGCGCTCACCATGGACGACGCGCTGTATGCGGACAAGCTGACCGTTCGGCTCGGCGACCGGGCCTGGACCTGGAGCGTCACCACAAGAGGGACGGAGTATGACGCAAATTACCAGGAGGACTACTCGGTCATCCTGGTCGGGGAAGGCTTCAGCTTTCTCGAAGCACTGGCTTCCGCCGGTAACGAGCCCCTTTCGTTCACCTTGCTGGGCTATCGTACGGTCACCGGGTCCGTGACCGTTGATGCCGCAGAGGCGAAAGCCATCCTGACCCGTTACACCGAGCTCGGCGGCATGGAGCAGGATGTCTCGGCGTTCGCTGAAAAGTGGGCGCCGGCGATGGATTAACAGTCAGATTCCCAATATGACAGGAAGAGAGGAGGGGGCGATGTGGCGACCATTCTGGATTATCTGATCTGGTGTGCGGACAAGCCCATCAGCGCGGAAGCTCCGTTCAACGATCTGGACGCGCTGGCCCTCTCCGCCGTCTGTTATCTTGATCTGCTCCCGGCGGCCAATCCTGGCGGCGCATCCATTCGCGAAGTCGCGGATCAATACATGCATCCGGGGGAGAATCCGACCCAGCGGCGCGACAGGCAGATCCTGCTGCTGCGCCGGATGGCGCGCTCTGTCCGCTTTCGGGACGCCCGCATGATGGGCTTTGTCAACATCATCGACGATGAGCCACGTATCCAATTTTCAGCCGTAACCTGCCGGCTACCTCAGGTGGGCACCTTCATATGTTTTCGCGGAACAGACGCCACGCTCGTGGGCTGGCACGAGGACTTTGCCATGCTCTATGAAAGCCCGGTGGCCTCGCAAACCGCCGCTGTGGCGTATGTAGAGCAGGCTGCAAAGGTCACAACCGACAGGCTCTTCCTGTGCGGGCATTCCAAGGGCGGCAATCTGTCGGTGTATGCCGCCGTTCACACTTCGTCCGAAATTCGAAAGCGAATCAGGGCCGTCTGGTCCTTTGACGGGCCCGGCCTGGATGACGCCAGCCTGAACCTGCCCGCCTACCGCGAAGTCAAAGACCGGATGCGGTCCATCCTCCCGGAGGCATCCTTCATCGGGCTGCTCCTGGGCTACAACACGGACTACATCGTGGTCCGCTCCGATGCGCAGGGAATGGGGCAGCACGATTTGTTCTCCTGGCTCACCCGGGAACCCGATTCCTTTGAGCTGACCGGAGAAGCAAAATTCTATTCCAAGGTCATCGATCGGACCATGCATGACTGCCTGAGCGAAGTCTCCATGGAGGACCGTCGGAAAATCATCGATTCCATCTTCTATGTTGTGGAATCCAGCGGCGCAAAGTCCCTGTCCGATCTGAAGGGCAAACTGCTGCTGAGCCTGCCTGCGGCACTGGCCACCGTCGGCGGGCTGGACCAGGAGACCCGGGATGTGGTCAGCAATCAATTCCGAAGCGCCCTGGCCTACAGCGCCGGCAATGTGGTGACAGAAGGGGCCAGCAGGCTGATCAACAAATTTGCGGACAGATTGCTCGGCAATCTGTTCGGAGGAGGCAAGTCAAAAAAATGAGTACGTTTGAACTGGAGGCGGAAGCGGCTTTGGCCGCCTGTGTGGAAGAACTTTGCGAGCGCGGAAAGATTGAGCAAGGCGGCATCATCGTGCTGGGCTGCTCCACCTCCGAGGTGGCCGGTGCCCAGATCGGGCACGGGAGCGTCCCGGCATACGGGGAGATGATCGCCTCAGCCATGCTGAAAGCCTGCCGGGCACACAGCGTTCACGCCGCGTTTCAGTGCTGCGAGCATCTCAACCGCGCCATTGTGCTTGAAAAAGAGGATCTCACGCGTCTCGGCCTCGTGCAGGTCCATGCCGTTCCGCAGCCCAAGGCCGGCGGCAGCGTACCCGCCGCGGCATGGAAACAGCTGCATACGCCGGCCCTGGCCCTCCGGATCCAGGCGGATGCCGCCATCGACATCGGGGATACGCTGGTGGGGATGCACATCCGGCCCGTCGCCGTGCCGCTGCGTCCATCCGTCCGACAGCTGGGAAGCGCCCGCATCGTCATGGCTTACAGCCGCCTGCCCCTGATCGGCGGCGAGCGTGCCGTGTACGCCTGACCGGTTTCCGGTACATGTCTGATATTGACTTCCATCGATTAGACTAAACTAACATTTTGCGTAAATCCTTGCATTTTTCCGGCGTTCATGCTATAGTTTGCTTAACCTGAAAAGGGATTCAAAACACAAGGAGGTTTCCATCATGGCTTATACGATCACCGATGCCTGCATCTCCTGCGGCGCCTGCGCTGCCGGCTGCCCCGTTGAAGCGATTTCCGAAGGCGACGGCAAGTACGAAATCGATCCCGAGAAGTGCATCGATTGCGGCGCTTGCGCGGATACCTGCCCCGTCGGCGCTCCCACGCAGGAATAATCTCACCTGATCTGACAAGAACCCGTCAGGCTGAAAAGCCCGGCGGGTTTTTCGTGCGGAAAAGACACCCGGCGTGTCTTTTGCTCCATGGCGACGGGACGTATGTATCGGATTTTCTCATCGGTGGTTTCGGTTTTTCTCATCGCTGTACTTTCTGTTCATGATTCTCATGAAAAGCTGCAGGTTTTTTGGGATTCTGCTTGTCATGGCGGTTGTAGAATAGCATTGGACGCACGGAGATCCGTGCAAAGAGAAAGGAGCGATTGCTATGAAGAAACTGTCACTCTTGCTGGCTCTCGCCATGCTGGTGAGCTGCCTCGCCATCCCGTCGATGGCGGAAGATGCTTCCCCCGTCAAGGAGAGCGAATCAGGCTTCTACTACATTGAAGCCGACGGCGATCAGATCCGCCTTTCCGCCGCAAATGCCGACAAGTTCTTCCAGGCCGACGGGCTCTGGTTCAAGGACATGAACGGCAACGGCGCGCTGGATCCCTATGAGGACTGGCGTCTGCCGGTGGAAGAGCGTGTCGCCGACCTGACCGCTCAGATGACCCTCGATGAGAAGGGCGGCCTGCTGCTCTTCGCCTGCATCGCCGGTCAGAACGGTTCCACCGTGACCGACTTCAACGCCGAGATCGCCGGCTTCGGCGGCGGCGGCAGCGATGCCGCGACCGCGGCCAGCGCTTCCGTGGTGAATCTTGAAAGCCCTGCCATCAACGACCCGGACAACCTGTCCGTGGACATGGGCGGCAAGATCTACCGCTCCACCCGCTATCAGATCCAGACCATGTATGTGAACACCTTCATCGCGGCTCTGACCGGTGTTCCGAAGGATCAGCTGGACGTCTTCAACCGCCTGCAGAAGTATGCGGAAGAAACCCGCCTGGGCATCCCCGCCACCTTCTCCGGCGACCGCAGCTATGACACCTGGGGCGGCATGATCGACATGCCTCACTACGCGCTGGGTGTTGCGCATGACCCCGAGCTCCTCTACAACCTGGTTTCCGAGTACGCCAAGGAAGCCGTCGCCATCGGCTATCACCAGGTGTTCCACGGCTATGGCAACGAGATCGGCTCTTGGTACGGCGACAACCCCGCTGACATCGCCCTGATGGCTGCCACCGAAACCAAGGCCTATGAGGACAACGGCTTCCAGTCCCACTCCAAGCATTTCATCGCCCGCGGCGGCCGCAACGCCTATGTGAAGGCCAAGTCCCCCGCCGACCTGATCGACAGCTGGAAGATCGGCTGGCAGGCCGTCATCGACGCCGGCACCCAGTACATCATGACCAACAACAACGTCGGTATCACCCCTGGTGTCCAGGGCTACATGGACAAGGACACCTATGACATTCTCCGCAACGAGCTGGGCTATGACGGCGTTGTCTGCCTTGACTGGCCTCTGGGCGACGTCAGCCTGATGAGCAAGACCGGTATCCTGCGCGACGGCACCGACATTTCCACCCTGAGCCTGGTGGAGCGCTATGCTCTGATCCTGAACGCCGGTGTGGATATGTTCTCCTGCTCCATCGGCGTGCCCGGCACGGACGTGACCGATGAAGCCTACACCGACATCTTCATGCATGCCCGTCCCCAGGTCATCGTACAGGCCGTCAACGAAGGCCTCGTGACCGAGGAAGACCTGAACGTCCATGTGGGCCGTGTGCTGAAGACCAAGTTTGCCTATGGCCTGTTCGACAATCCCTATCGCGACTGGGGCGAGCTGCTTGAGCTGATCGGCACCGATGCCTACAAGGCCGAGCAGACCATCCCGCTGTCCACCGAAAAGATCGACGAGTATCGCCGTCCCGAAATCATCGAGATGGAGCAGGAAGTCATGGTGAAGTCCACCGTGCTGCTCAAGAACGAGGGCGTCCTGCCCCTGGCCGAAGGCACCAAGGTCTTCGCCGGTTCCAACAACACTACCATCGAGGAAGCTGACCGCGCTGCCCTGGAAGCCAAGGGCTCCATGGTCTCCTCCATCGAAGAAGCCGACGTGGTGCTGGTCCACGTCACCGCGTTCAACGATGCGTATGACATCCTGGTCGAGGATGCTGCCGAAGCCGGCAAGCCCTACATCCTGATCTTTGAAGGCACTGTCGGCCGCAACGGTGCCGCTGGCGAGCCCTACTTCGAGCAGGTCAAGGACGCCGCCGCTGTGCTGCTGCAGACCTACAACAACACGCCCGACCACGGCTCCTCCGTTGGTTCCTTCTACCGCTATGTGACCCCGTCCATCACCGCCGAGATGCTCTTCGGCGAGAAGAGCCCCGCTGGCAAGCTGGTCTTCGAGGTGCCCTATGTGGCCGAAGACGCCTATGTGTCCTGGGGCGAGCTCCAAAACGACATCGGCGTCAGCCCCGAGACCCGGCTGTATATGGCCATGCTGGCCAAGACCAACCCCGCCATCGACATGCCGCGCAACCTGGGCGATGTGCTCTTCACCAGCGAGTACGGCATGAGCTATGACAAGCCCGCCGACATCCAGGTGTCCCTGCTGACGGTTGAGCAGGATTCCGAGGCTGTCACCACCGAGAACAACGGCCGCGTGTCCACCACCATCAACGTCTTCAACAAGACCCAGAAGGCCGGCGTGCCCTTCAACGTCAGCTTCGTTGTCACCAACAACGGCGGCGCGGGCCACGTCAATGTCCAGGTCAAGGAAGGCGAGACCGTGCTGGCTGAGAAGTTTGTCACGGTCGCCGAGGGCGGCTGGCGCGTGATCACCGTTCCGGTCTGCCTGGAAGCCGGTGAGCACACCATCGACGTCTGCGGCCTGACCACCACCATCACAGCGGAGTAAAACCTGCTTTACCCGCCATGCTGACCTCAGCAGCATGAACTGAAAAACGGATTCCGTTCGGACCGCATGGTCCGGACGGAATCCTCTTTTACTTTGAATAGCGTACCTTTTTCCGCAATGTCTTGTCATACTTATCTCAGTTAAGCTTGCTAAATGAAAGAAAAGGATTTCGCGGTCTGCGGACCGCGACCAGGGCTTTCCGATCGCCCTGGTCCTTCGGCGCATACCGTTACTTGGTTTATAATTCTTAACTGAGAATAGTATCAGATAAGGGAATTGAAGACCAATTCTCTCCGTAGACTTCCGCATCTTTCCGGTTCCGCTTGTTCAGGTAGATATTCGTGTATAATCCCAGCCCCAGCAGAATGAAAATGTAATAGCTGAAAAAGCGCCAGGCCATCATAGGCCAGAAGCATGAGCCCGGCAGCGACTTGAAAGCATGAACAAAAGAACCTTCGGCAGCGCCCGCGTTTCCGGGTGTCGGTACAATCGCAATCGCAGCCGTGATTGCGACAACATTCACCAGACAAGGATACCAGGCGATGTCATCGCCGCCGAAAGCGCGCAGTACAAAAAACGGAATGGAATAAAAGGCAACCTGAAAAACCATGCCCAGGAAAAACATGCGGACACAAAGTCCTTTATTCCGCATCAGCTCGCGCAGAGACGCGGAATAGTTGGTTACATTCTCCTCTGATTTCCGGTATGCCCTCTCCGGATCCTTGATCAAGTGCATGCGGTGAAAGAGCCTGATAAAAAAGCCCGAGATTCTGAGCATTTGCTTTGGAATCAATGTCGATAGAAATACGCTGGCCGGAAAGATTGCACATACCAGCGTGCCCAGCCAGGACGTAATGCCGATCGCTCCGCTTCTGACCAGCGAACCGGACGTGATGAGCACACTGACGGACAACAGCACAAACGAAAACTGGGTAAAGATGAAGCTGCCCAGCGGCACCGCCGCGCTTTCACCGGCAGGATAACTCGATTTCATCAGATAATAGATCTGAAACGGCTGTCCGCCGATCGCTCCCGGCGTGATGTTGTCATAGAAGCGCCCGATCAGCACAGTCCGGATGGCTGTCCGCCAGTCGGAGCGTCCGCAGGCGTGCTGTGTCATGACTTTCATCTTCAGGCATTCCGCAATCATCGCGGCGATGAAGAGCCCAAGCGCCGCCGCAAGGAACTGCCATCTGACAGGATAAGTCTCCTGCTTTGCATTCGACAGTTCAACGGCAGCAGACCAAACGATGATCGCAATGTTCAGCACCACAAAGCCAATCATCATGCATCGGCCTCTGAACTTGTTGCGCCCCGTTTGTATGCGTGGTTCCTTCTGAATTGTCATATTGTCTTCCTTCGTTCAATTCCGTTCATAAAAAAGGGTTTCCATAAAGAAGGGGATCTGCTCCTCCCAGCAGGCCTCGCAGTGATCGCCGTTGGGCACGATCCGCGCGTTGACCCAGATTCCGCGTTCCATCAGGGTCTGTACGGTCGCCGCAAACTCAGCGGCCATGCCGTCATGATGCCGCATCTCCCTGGAACCGTAATCCATGTAGATGACCGTGTCCTCCCCGATATCGGCGGTGCGCAGCAGCTTTCGCAGCTTCTTGCCGTTCACCCAGACGGAGGGGGAGAGCGCCGCCGCGCGGCTGAAGAAACGGTTGTATGCGCCCGCGGCATAAAGGCTCATCAGGCCGCCCATGGAGCTGCCGGCGATCCAGGTGTGATCCCGGTCGGGGATCGTGGGATAGCGGGCGTCGATCATGGGCTTCAGCGTACCCGTCAGCCAGTCCATGTACAGCTTCCCGCGTCCGGTCACTGTGCCGAAGCGCGGATCGGAAAAACTGTAGGGTGAATACTCGCTCAGGCGGCCGTTGTCCGGGTGATGGTTGCAGTCCACGCCCACCACGATCAGCGGCACATGGTTTTCTTCGAGGTATTCTTTCATGCCCCAGCTTTTTCCGTAGGTGGCATCGGCGTCAAAAAAAACATTGTGACCGTCGAACATATACAGAACCGGATAGCGCGCGTCGGATTCCCACTCCGCCTCATCCGGGATGTAGACATAGACCAGCCGGCGTTCTTTTTTGGTTAATGCAGGGATCAGGGTATGCCACTTCAGCACCATGGTCAGGACTTCCTTTGTGTGGATTCTGGGTCAACAGGAGGCAGTGTATCACAAGGAGCGGCAAAGCACAAGCGCAGCCCGCCGAATTCGGCAAAAAAGCAGCGCCAGCCGGCGCCGCTCTTTGTTCAGTTGTGATCCTTTTGCACGGTCTGATTGTACCATTTTCGGAAGCACTCGAAGCTCTCCTGACTGATGGAGTGCTCCATCCCGCAGGCGTCATTCTCAGCCGTCTCCGGATTCACGCCGATGTCGCAGAAGAACTGTGTCAGAAAACGGTGTCTCTCGAGAACGCCCTCGGCCACGGCCAGTCCTTTCTCGGTCAGCAGCAGGGAACCGTCCGCCGCGCGGGTGACTGAGCCGTCGTTTTCAAGGTTGCGGACCGCAACGGAAACGCTGGGTTTGGAATAATTCAGCCGCACGGCCACGTCGATGGATCGGCAGATTCCTTTCTCCTGCTGGATCATCAGAATTGCCTCGAGATAATCCTCGACAGACTTTGTCTGTTTCATATGGTGCACCCCCTCAGGATATGAGCATTATACATGGCAGATATTGGATTGTCAATCCTCACTCGCCCTCGCTGTTGAGCACGGCATCGTCGATCTTTCCCCACGCGCCGCCCGCAGCGCATTCCACATGAATGCCGACGGTGACCTGATCGCCTTCGGTGACCTGAATGCCCTCAATCACCGGCGTGAACCAGTTGTTCCAGCTGGTAATCTGCGTCGGCTGAGTTGCGACGACTTCGCCGTTGACCCGGACATAGCTGTAGATGTCGGTATCCCCGGCATCTCCGCCCATGACGCTGATGGAATAGGTGTAGGTTCCGCTCTTGAGCCCGGTCACATCCTGCTCCAGGTCAAAGTTCACCGAGCCGGCTTTCACGGAGTAGAAGTGCCAGTGCATCACGCCGCTTTGGGAGTCGGTCTTCTTTTCTTCCTGATACAGCTGGTCGCAGGCCGCGTGATCCACCGTGCGCCACATGCTGACATCGCTGTCCTCGAAGTTGCCGTTTCGGATGTAATTGAACTTGACCATGCTCAGCAGCAG
>CAMKAE010000038.1 GCA_946410395.1 uncultured Clostridia bacterium | reverse complement strand
TTTCGGTATAATACGATTCTCAGATCAGCAACACAAAACAAGAAACGGTTGCGCCTGAAGGTCCAGGGCGATCGGAAAGCCGCCAGTCCGGCTCGGACCTGGTCGCGGTCCGCAGACCGCGAAATCCCCTTCCTGCCACTTGGCAAGCTTGACTGAGATAAGCATAAAACAGCCCGGGGCGGATGCGCACCGGGCTGTGAGCGCTCACTTCTGGTTCAGGGGCGTCAGGTGCCAGATCCGGTCGTTGTACTCCCGGATCGTCCGGTCGGAGGAGAACACGCCGGACATGGCGGTGTTGATCACAGCCATCTTCTGCCACTTGTCGAAGTTGCGGTAGTCCGCGTCCAGACGGCGCTGGGCCATGGAGTAGGAGCCGAAGTCCTTCAGCACGAAGTAGCTGTCCGCCATCGCGCCGCCGTCGCCGAAGAGCAGGCTGTGGTACAGGTCCTGCAGCACGCCGCTGTTGTTGGGGAACAGCGTGCCGTCGATCATCTGCGTCATCGCCTGGCGGATTTCCTTGTTGGTCTCGAAGATGGACATGGGGTTGTAGGTGCGCTCCTTGTACATGTCGCGCACGGTGTCCGCCCGCATGCCGAAGATGTAGATGTTCTCCGGGCCCACCTGCTCGTACATCTCCACGTTGGCGCCGTCCATGGTGCCGATGGTCACCGCGCCGTTCATCATGTACTTCATGCAGCCGGTGCCGCTGGCCTCCTTGGAGGCGGTGGAGATCTGCTCGGAGACCTCCGCGGCGGGGATCAGCACCTCGGCGGTGGACACGTCGTAGTTCTCCAGGAAGACCACCTGCAGCATCTTGCTGGCCCGGGGATGGGCGGCGACCAGCCGGCTGATGGCGTTGATGAGCCGGATGGTCTGCTTGGCGCGGTAGTAGCCCGGGGAGGCCTTGGCCCCGAAGAAGAACACCCGGGGCTGCATCACGAAGCTCTCGTCCGACACGATCCGGTTGTAGAGGACCAGAATGTGCAGGGCGTTGAGCATCTGCCGCTTGTACTCGTGCAGGCGCTTGGACTGGGCGTCGAACATGAAGGCCGGGTCCACGATGATGCCCTGGCGGTCCTTCACCAGCTTGGCCAGGCGAACCTTGTTGTCCTGCTTGATGGCGGCGAACTTCTGCCGGAAGGCCGCGTCGTCGGCAAAGGGCTTCAGCTCGCTGAGGCGCTCCGGATCCTTGATCCAGGCGGTGCCGATGGCGTCGCAGATCAGGTCCGTCAGCTCAGGGTTGCAGCTCATGAGCCAGCGGCGGTGCGTGATGCCGTTGGTGATGGCGGTGAACTTCTCCGGCATGACCTTGTAGTAGTCATGGAAGGTGTCGGCCTTCAGGATCTCGCCGTGGAGCTGGCTGACGCCGTTGACGGAGAAGGACTCCGCCACGCACAGGTTGGCCATGTGCACTTGACCGTAGGAGAGGATGGCCATGCCCGCGATGCGGTCCCAGTCGCCGGGGAAGGCGTCCCACAGCTTGGCGCACAGGCGGCGGTTCATTTCCTCCAGGATCTGGTAAATCCGGGGCAGCTGCTGCTTCACCATGGCCTCGGGCCACTTCTCCAGCGCCTCGGCCATGATCGTGTGGTTGGTGTAGGCCACGGTCTTGCGGGTGATCTCCTCCGCCTCGTCCCAGCCCAGGCCCTCCTGGTCGATCAGCAGGCGCATCAGCTCCGGGATCGCCATGCCGGGATGGGTGTCGTTGATGTGGATGACCACCTTGTCCGGCAGCTTGTGCAGGTCGTTGCCGTACATCTTTTTGAAGTCCTTGATGATGTACTGCAGGGTGGCGGAGGTGAAGAAATAGTGCTGCTTGAGCCGCAGGGTCTTGCCCTCGTAGTGGTTGTCCTCGGGGTAGAGCACCTTGGAGATGACCTCCGCCAGCTCGATCTCCTCCGACGCCTGGGCATACTTGCCCTGGCCGAAGCTGGTCAGGTCGATCCGCTTGGGGCTGCGGGCGCTCCACATGCGCAGGGTGTTGACGGTGGCGGTGTCATAGCCGACGATGGGCATGTCGTAGGGCACGGCTTCCACGGTGTAGTAGTCGCGGTGGACGAAATGGGGCTGGCCCTTCTCGTCCTCCTCCACGTCCACATGGCCGCCGTAGTGCACCTCGCAGGCGTCCTCCATCACCGGCAGCTCCCACACGTTGCCGTTGTCCAGCCAGGAATCCGGCAGCTCCACCTGCTGGCCGTCCACGATCTTCTGGCGGAACAGGCCGTACTCATAGCGGATGGTGCAGCCCATGGCCGGCAGGTCCAGGCTGGAGAGGCTGTCCATGAAGCAGGCCGCCAGACGGCCAAGGCCGCCGTTGCCCAGGCCGGGCTCGGGCTCTTCCTTCAGGATGGTGTCGATGTCGATGCCCAGCTCGCTCAGGGCTTCCCGGTACACCTTGGTGGACACCAGGTTCAGCATGTTGCAGTACAAGCTGCGGCCCATGAGAAACTCCACGGAGAGATAGTACAGCCGCTTGGAGCGGTTGGTCTTGCGCTCCTCCCGGGCCACGGTGTATTTCTGCATGATCTGGTCGCGCACTGTGGAGGCGACCGCCTTATAAATCTGCTGCGGGGACGCTTCCCCGATGGTGCGTCCGTTGTAGCGCTGCAGTTTGCCGATGATGGACTCTTTGATGGATTCTTTATCGAAACGGGTCGTAGGCATGGGATTCCTCCTCGCTTGATTCCGTGGCCTGCACGGCCACAACATATGAGTATAATGGTTTTTTTACCGCTTGGCAAGGGCTTTTCAAGGCCAATTTGGCACATTGGGCGCATTTTTGACGGTTTTTGGGCCCGAAAAAGCAGAAGAAAAGGAAAAAGACCGCCCCGAGGGGCGATCCCTGTCAGTTCAGCAGCAGGGCGGCACCGGTGAAGAGCGCCGCGAGGATGGCCAGCAGCAGCGCCTCCTGGCGGACCCGGTTGAGCATCAGGCCGAGGCACTCCCGCATGAAGGCGTTGGGCCAGAACCACCACTTTGTCCGGCTGCCGATGCCCTCCGCGGGCATGCCCGCCTGGTTGGCCCACAGGCCGCTGCGGAAGACGTGGTAATTGGTTGTGGCGTAGGCTACGCGGTGCCCGGCCTGCCGCGCCTCGATCAGCTCCCGGGAGAAGGCCATGTTCTCGTAGGTGTTGGCGGAGCGCTTTTCCGGCACGACGCAGGCCGCCGGGATGCCCTGGCTGATCAGGTAGCGGGCCATGGCCTTGGCCTCGGGCATGGGCTCGTCGGGCCCCTGGCCGCCGGAGGGGATCAGCAGCGCTTCCCTGCCCGTGTGCGCCTTGATCTCCCGCCAGAAGGCGATGGCCGCGTCCACGCGCCCTTTGAGCAGCGGCGGCAGCGTGCCGTCCGGCCGGAACCAGCAGCCGAGGATGAGGATCACGTCCCGGTCCGGCGCCGGACGGCGGCGCGCGGCCATGACGCCGCAGACGACGGACGAGAGGAGCATGCACTCAAAATAGGTATAGACGGTGCCGTAGAGACTGCCGGCCACGTCGTGGACGATCACCAGATGCTCCGGGCCGCTGTAATCCATGAACAGCGCGCGGCCGAGCCAGCCGCTGGCCGCCATCAGCACGCCGATCAGGATCCCCAGCAGCTTCTGTACGCGAAAGCGCCCGTGCCGCAGCAGGGCGATGTTGCTCACCACCATGCACACAGCGAAGAGAAGCACGAGCGGGAAGGTGAACGCCATGAAAAGAAAGCCGGCCCGGCTGGCCGCCTGGGTGGCCTGCAGCACGTTGTTCACATCGGGATCGATCAGATGCCCCACAAAGAAATACAGCTGCAGTCCGCCTGCCAGGGTGCAGAAGACGGCAAAGCCCAGGGTATAGATGGACTGATAGGCATAAAACGCACTGCCCTTCAGGGAGCGAAAGCTGCGGATCATCAGCAGGGCGGTGCCCAGATAGAAGGCGGTGATCGACCCCATCAGCACCGTATCCCCGGCAAAATTGCGCGTCTCCAGGTCCAGCAGCGTCCGGTCCGGGGTGACCTCAAACGACCGCGTGAAGACCCGGCCGCCGGCGTCCGTGATCCGCACGGTGCCGCGCCCGGGCTGTCCGGGCAGCACCCGCATCCGCAGGGCGCCGTCCCGGACCTCCAGCACTTCGGCGCGCAGCACGCCGCTGCCCTCCTCCAGGGAGACGGAGAGCGCATCCGGGCGGATGCCGGGATCGCCCAGGTTCACCCGGGTGACCATCCCGCCATGCCCGGCGGCCCGGGCGATGAGGCAGATGCCCAGCAGCACCGCCGCCAGGGTCATGACCTGGAGCACCAGCTTGCGGGCGGCGGGGGTGCGCTTGCGCCTGCCCCACTCGGCATACTGCTGCATCTCAGGCCTCCGAATGCGCACGGATCCACGCCGCGGCGGCCTCGGCGGCGGCTGCGGCGCGCTCCGTCAGGGAGAGCTCCGGCATGCCGGCAACGGTGACGCTGCAGCGGGAGACGGGCACCAGGATCTTCTGCGCCCGGGCGCCGCCCACCGCCGCGGCCATGACCGCGGTGACTTCCCCGAGCATGGCGTCGCAGAGCACCATGCCGATCGGGGCCAGGATCAGGTCCGCCTCCGCGGCGCAGACCCGGACGGCGTTCTCACCGGTGGCGCCCTGGTCCGCGCCGGCCTTGAGCATGGCGGAGGTGGCCAGGGCGTTGGTGCCCACGGCGGTGAGCCGCTGCTCCGGCAGGCGCTTTTTCAGCTGCTCGGTCAGCAGCCTGCCCAAGCCGCCGCCCTGGGCGTCCATGATGACAACCTGCATATGGGTTTCCTCCGTGATCAGGGGTTTTGCTGGGCCGCGTCGAGCATGGGCAGGATGGCTTCGGCGTAATCCGCCGCTTCAGCCGCGTCGGCGATGGTGCCCTGCGCCGCCTCGCCGAAGTTCCAGGCCAGGGCGAAGTGTCCGCCGCACAGCAGGTCGACGGACTCATAGGCGGTGCAGAGGTAGTACATGTTTCGCAGCTGGTCGGGATAGCTCATGGCCCAGGCGGTGACCTCGCCGATGCCGTCGGCCTTCGTGCCGTAGAGGGCCGTGAACCCTTCGCTGAAGAAGAAGACCAGCATCACGGTGTCTGCGTCCTCCAGCGCAATGGCATCGGTCAGCAGGGGCTCGCCCCAGCCGGATTCCGCCGCGTAGGTGTCCCGCAGGGCGGTGTACCCGCCCGCCTCCGTCCCGGCCGCGGCGCAGGAGAGGACCAGCAGGGCGGCCAGCAGCAGCGCAAAGCGTTTATTCAGCATGATTGCTCCTCTTCGTGGCCGATCTCGTCCAGCCGGTAGGGGGTCACCTGATAGACCCGGTAGTTGAGCCAGTTGGAGAAGAGCAGGAAGGCGTGGGCCTTCCACTGGAAGACGGGGCCCTTCTTCGGGTCGTCGTCCCGGTAATAGTGCACGGGCAGGGCGGGGTGGATGCCCTTTTTGAGGTCCCGGTTGTACTCCGCGTCCAGGGTCATGCGGCTGTACTCCGGGTGGCCGCAGATGAAGACCCGGTTGTGCTGCTTGTCCTCGATCAGGTAGACCCCGGCATCGTCCGCCTCGGCCAGCACGGTGAGGGAGGGCTCGTTCTGCACGTCCTCCTTGTCCACGCCGGTGTAGCGGGAGTGAGGCGCGAAGAAGCGGTCGTTGAAGCCCCGGGTCAGGATCTCGTCCCGGTAGAGGGTGGTGTGGCGGTAGATGCCGGAGAGCTTGGCCGGCAGGGCGTGCTTTTCGATGCCGTAGTGGAAATACAGCCCGGCCTGCGCCGCCCAGCAGATGTACACCGTGGAGGTGACGTGGTCGTCGCTCCAGCGCATGATCTCCTTGAGCTCTTCCCAGTAGTCCACGGCCTCAAAGGGCAGGTTTTCCACCGGCGCGCCGGTGATGATCAGCCCGTCAAAGCGGTGCTCCTTCATCTCGGAGAAGGGCTTGTAGAACTGCCGCAGGTATTCCTCCGGCGTGTTCTTGTACTGGTGGGAGTCCAGCCGCAGGAAGGTGACCCGCACCTGCAGGGGCGTGTTGGACAAAAGCCGCAGCAGCTGCAGCTCCGTGTCCTCCTTCTTGGGCATGATGTTCAGGATGGCGATCTGCAGCTCGCGGATGTCCTGGGTGGCGGCCCGCTGCTCGGGCATGACAAAAATATTCTCGGCCTCCAGACGGTGGAAGACCGGCATTTTCTGGTTGATACGGATCGGCATGGAAGGACCTCCCTCGGCGTGTGCGTCCCGGGCCGCGCAGCGGCGGGGACAGAAAATCTCCCCGCCATTATACGGGGAGACGGGGGGAATGTCAAATGGAAACGCGGGCCGGCGCGTCACAGTCCCCGGATGATGCTCAGATAATCCTGTCGCTGATCCACAACGGCGTGAATCACGACTTCTTTTCTGCGCTCGTCAACCTTGTTATATCATAAAATGTCTATCTCTTCAACCGCTGCCGCTCGCATTTGCCGCAGTCGCTGCAGCCGTTGCAGACCAGCTGCATCGAGCACTCCTCGCAGTGCTTCCGGAAATGCGGGACATAGCGCTCCGCGTCGGGGATCGGGAGACCCCAGCTGTCCCTGAGGTCAAAGCGCATCGGCTTCCCCCGGTAGTTCATCCCGGAGCGCAGCGCTTGCCGGGTCTGCTCCCGCTTGCCGCGGATCGTGTACGTCTTTCCGTCCTTGATGAACACGGTCCCGGTCTCCAGAAAGCAGAAGGTGATGTCCCGGGACACGCATTCCTCCCGCAGCGCCTGCACCCACGCGAAGTCGCAGGGCCGGGATCCGCCGTAATTCTCGCCGCCGCAGGCGACCTGCTCAATTTGGCAGCTGTCGAGGTATTGCCCGATGCGGATCGGCCCCAGCAGCGGCGCGCAGTTCAGGCCCTTGTGCCGGAAGGGCAGGTCCAGGAGCAGCGGGATCCGCTCATCCGCCCGCGCCTGGTTTTCACAGGTCACGTTGAAGAAGATGTTGTCCCAGCCGTCTCCCCAGTCCTCCGGGAGGCAGGCGCGGACCCGCTGCGGGCGCTTCGTCAGCAGGTAAAAGATCACATCGCTCCGCCGGCGCATGATCTCCCAGGCCTCCGGCCGCCACGGATCCGCCTCCTCCAGGAAGAAGTCGGACGTCATGCAGACGCTGATCATCTCGCCGCTGCGGATCCGGTAGCGCCCGCTCCGGTCCTTCGACAGGGGATACTTTGCCCCGGACGTCCGGTAAATCTCGGCCCCGCTGCGATCCCGCATCTTGTCGAGGTAATACATGTAGCAGTGCTGACAGCCCTCGCTGCAGCGGACGCAGCCGTGCCATGGATTCCAGATGCTGTGCATGTTTCCTCCGCTTGCCGCGCGCCGTCTCCGGAGCGCCTTCAGGTTGCCTTTTTCCGGCCGGGCCGTGGCTTCGCGGACGGATCAGGCTCCCGGGGCGGGCAGGCCCGCCGCATCACCGTACCGCCCGCGCGGTATCCCAGCTGCCGCCAGACCGCGGTGTCCTTCTCCGCCACGGCCTCCACCCAGGCACAGCCGGCGTACAGCCCGGGCAGAGCCTCCAGGAAGTCCCGGGCGGCGCGGGTGCGGCGGAAGGGGCGGTCGATGTAGAACTCCTCCAGGCGGCGGATCTCCGCGGCCCGGGCGGGGTCATAGCCCCGGGAGAGGATGGCGTAGCCCGCCAGGGCGCCGTCCGAGAGGATCACCCAGCCCTCCAGCAGGGCGTCCGGCCCGGTGCAGCGGCTCAGGTTTTCCCACAGCATGGCGTCGGTCACCGTGCCGAGGCGCCGCTCATAGAAGTCCCGCATCATGGCGTATACCGGCAGCGCGTCGGTCTGCTGCATCCGCTCCCAGGTGATCAAGGGGCATTCCTCCCGTCAGACAAATCAGTGTGTTTTCCGGCGCCTGAGCAGCGGCACCAGCGCCATGATCCCCGCCGCGAAGGCGATGCCCACGGGGAGGGCCGCCTTCAGGCCGGGGCCGGCGTCGGCGATGAGCCCAACCAGGGTGGGTCCGCCGGAGCAGCCCACGTCCCCCGCCAGGGCCATCAGCGCGTACATGGCCGTCCCGCCGCCGGGCAAGGCCTCCGCGGCCATGGAGAAGGTCCCCGGCCAGAAGATCCCCACCGAGAACCCGCACAGCGCGCAGCCGGCCAGCGAGAGCGCCGGGCTGGCGGAGAAGGCCGCCAGCGCGTAGCAGACCGCGCACAGGGCGGCCGAGCCCACCATGGCGGTCCGCAGGGGCAGACGCGCCGCGAAGTGCCCGTACAGCGCCCGGGCCGTGCCCATGCACAGCGCGAAGGCGCAGGGCCCCGCCAGGTCGCCCACGGTCTTGCTCACCCGCAGGCCCGCCTCGGCGAAGGCGGAGCTCCACTGGCTCATGGCCAGCTCGGACGCGCCCGCGCACACCATCAGCACCATCAGCAGCCAGAAGGTTTTCCGCCGCAGCAGCTGAGAGAGGGGAATGGCCTTCACGTTTTCCGGCACGACGGGGTAGATCGGCACCAGGGCGAAATAGAAGGTGTTCAGCAGCGGCACCAGGGCCCAGAGGAGCGCCAGGAAACGCCAGTGGGCGATTCCGACGGCGCGGAAGAAGAGCGCGGAGAAAAACACCAGGCCCGCCTGCCCCCAGCAGTAGAAGGAGTGGAGCAGGCTCATGGCGGCGGCCTTGCCCTCCGTAGGGCAGGACTCGACGATCGGGCTGATGAGGACCTCGATGAGGCCGCCGCCGATGCCGTAGAGCACCACCGCGGTCATCAGCCCCGCGTAGGGCGTGGGGAAGAAGGCCGGAAAGCAGGTCAGGCCCGCCAGCCCGGCCGCGGCGAAGACGTGCGCCGCCACAATGCATTTCCGGTAGCCGATCCGGTCCACGAACAGGGTGGACAGGAAGTCGATGAGCAGCTGCACCGCGAAGTTCACCGTGGTGATCAGGGTGATCTGCCCCAGGGACAGACCGAACTCCCGCTGAAAGGTCAGGAACAGCAGCGGGCAGAAGTTGTTGACGATGGCCTGGGTGATGTAGCCGATGTAGCTGGCCCGCAGGGTGTGGCGATGGCTGGTGCGAATCATTCTCCGGCCTCCGCGCAGCCCGCGAGCTGGTTGATGAACTGCTGGGCGGTCCGCCCGGAGACACCGCCGTGGCGGATCTCAAAGCGGTTGGCCTCCCGCAGCAGGCTCTCCGCGTCCACGCCGGTGATGCCCTGGCGCGCGGCCAGCTCCAGGACCATGGCGTCCCACAGCTGCCGGTCCGGGCTGCCGTAGCGGATGGCGCAGCCGAAGCGCCCGGCCAGGGAGAGCTTCTCCTCCACCGTGTCGGAGTGGTGGATGTCCTCCTCGTGCTCCATGTCGCTGCGGTCCCGCCAGGTCTCCCGGATCAGGTGCCGCCGGTTGGAGGTGGCCAGGATCATCACGTTGTCCGGCCGGCTCTCCAGCCCGCCCTCGATGACTGCCTTCAGGAACTTGTACTGCACCTCGCCCTCGTCAAAGGACAGGTCGTCGAGGAAGATCACAAAGCGGTAGCGGCGCTTCTTGATCTGAGCGATGACGGCGGAGAGCAGGGGAAACTGGTGTTTGTAGAGCTCGATGACCCGCAGGCCCCGGGGGCCGTACTCGTTCACCAGCGCCTTGACGGAGGTGGACTTGCCGGTGCCGGCGTCGCCGTAGAGCAGGGTGTTGTTGAACGGACGCCCGGCCACGAAGGCCTCGACGTTGTCCCGGAGCTGCTTCTTCTGGATGTCATAGCCCACCAGGTCGTCCAGCGTGACCCGGTCGAGGTTGTTGATGGCGATGAAATCGATGCCGCCGTCGGTCTGTTCCCGCACCCGGAAGGCCGCGTTCATGCCGAAGAGCCCCGTGCCGCAGACCCGCAGGTGATCCGCGACCAGGGCGAAGACGGCGCCGGCGTCGGGCGCTTTTTCGATTTTCGCGGAAAGCGCCCGGATCCGCTCCGACACGTTGCGGTTGTACATCACCGCGTCCTTGCCGATGGCCCGGTAATGGGTCAGGACGGTGAAGCAGTCGATGCCCAGGGCCTCCTCAAGCCAGCCGAAGTCGTAGGTGAACAGGCGGAGGAAGAGGGCGAAGTCGTGCTCCGCGATCCGGTTGACGCTGCCGTCGTGGGCGCCGCGCTGTTCGCAGGTGAGGCTGAACGAGTTCAGGTGCGTCACCATGACAAAGGTGAGATAATTCTGCCACAGGTTGCCGTCAAAGGCGTAGGTGGTGGAGAGGTCGAGCAGGCGCTTGACCTCCCGGTGGCAGCGGTGGATCAGGGCGGACTTCTCGGCCCCGCCTGCGGCGGCGTCCCGGCAGATCTCCGCCAGGCGCATGAGGATGCTGTCCCCGGGCAGGTCGCTGTAGAGGATCAGCTGGTCGGTGAGTCGGTGCATGGGCATTCCTCCGTCAGAGCAGCGGTCGGTTTCGCTTCATTATAACAGCAAGCCCGGGGGAATTCAACCGAAAAAACGCGCCGCCCTTGTGCAAACGCGCCCGATCCGGTATAATGAAGCCGTCCGGAACCCGGAACAGCGAGGAGGAAACACGATGACGGAACAGGAGAGGATGAAGGCTGGCTTCATGTGGCTGGACGACGCGGAGAACATGGCCATGCAGGCCCGGGCGCGCGAGCTGGTGGCGCGCTTCAACGCCCTGCCGGCGGAGGCCAACCGGGAGCGCATGGAGATGAACCCGGAGATGTTCGGCGCCTGCGGCAAGAACGTGTGGATCGTGCCGCCCATCAAATTCACGATCGGCAAGCACATCAGCATCGGCGAGGGGTGCTATTTCAACCAGGGCACCACCTTCATCGACGACTGGAAGATCGAGATCGGCGACCACTGCCTCTTCGGGCCCAACGTGACCCTGTGCACCACGGGCCATCCGATCTCCCCGGCCCACCGCGGGGACGGCATGTATTCTTTCCCGATCAAGATCGGCAACAATGTCTGGATCGGGGCCAACGTGGTGATCCTGCCGGACGTGACCATCGGGGACAACAGCGTCATCGGCGCGGGCAGCATCGTGACGAAGGACATTCCGGCCAACGTGGTGGCCTTCGGTTCCCCCTGCCATGTGTTCCGGGAAATCACGGCCCGGGACGACGAATACTACTTCAAGGATCACCGCTTCGACGCGCAGCCCCTCCGGGAGGGGGACCGGCCTGCGCTGGACTTCATGGACGAGTGAGGCGCGGCCGCGGATCAAAGCACCGGAGCTGAGCCCCGGTGTGTGCCGCCCGATCGCGTTCTTTGCAGACTGCCGCTGCATTCAACATAAAGCGATCCAGAAAAAAATGCAAACACCCGATGCGGAGCGGGATCAAAATGCCCTTCTCATTCGTCAGATTCACGGGCAATGCCCGGAAACGGAGGATACCGATATGCGCAAACACAGATTGCTTTCTTTGATTCTGGCCGCCGTGCTGACCCTCGGCACGGTGTGCACCGCCGCGGCGGAGATGGAGTTCTCCGATGCGGTTGACGCCTGCCTGGGCCTGCTGTTCTACACCGAGAACGTGACGGTGACGGGCAGCGCGGAATTCACCCTGGACGGTCAGCGCTTCAAGGGCGTGGACGTGACCTATGTCCAGGCCGGCGAGGATTCGTACTGGGACCTGAAGACCCACACCCCCAAGGCGGACGGCACCGAGCGCGAGGGCGGCTACACCATCATCGCCAACGGTGAGGACATCTACGTGATGGAGGTCTACTACCCCGGCCTGTACAAGATGGCCAGCGACCAGCCCCAGACCACGCTGATGCGGCAGACCACGCTGCTGGGGCCGATGACGACCTTCCTCAAGCTTTTTGCCGAATACAACGAACTGCCCATGACCGCGGCCTCCACGGCGAACGGCCGGGAGCTGCGCCTGAAGCTGACCACCGACGAGGTGCCGCTGCTGATGGACGCCGGCCTGGACGTGGCGTTCCAGTATCTGGCGGGCCGCTACTTCGGCACGGGCATGGACCACAGCGAGTTGGATCCGTCCTACAACAAATGGTACCGCTATCTCACCGTCACCCAGGCCCTGGTCAACACGACCGTCGGCGTCCGGCTGTGGAACTGCGACGTTGTGTTTGCCCTGGATGCCGACGGAAGGCTGACGGGCACCTCCGGCAGCCTGACCTTCCGCGTGGAGGACAATGCGGGCACGTTCCGGATGCTGGACGTCACCTACGAGCTGACCGCGGACAAGTACGGCGAGAGCACCGTCGCGCGCTTCAACCCCGAGGATTACGGCGTGGTGCCGCCGCAGGAATACTGGGGCTGGTATAACGGCGAAGAGGACGAGGAGATTGATCCCGAGACGGACCCAATCGACGAGGCCTACATTGAGCGCGCGAAGCAGGCGGTGGCGGACATGGGCCATGCCCTTGCGGGTGAGGTCCTCGTCATTCCCTTCCGCAACGACGGCTATGTGAAGGTCAATGTGTTCGGCGGGGACATGGACGCCGACGTGATGGTCAGCCTGTACGAGGACAAGACCGTCGCCCAGGCCTACAACCTGAACAACCCCGTGCTGCTCTGGGACGCGGAGACGGAACCCGTCAGCGGCGTCGACGAGGAGACCCTGACCAAGGCCGTCGCCTTCCTGCAGGAGTGCGCGGCGAAGATGTGCCCCGTGTCGGGCAAGCTGGCCGCCACCCTGGAGGCCACGGGCATGGTCCGCGATGCCGAGGGCGGCCTGTACCTGTACTTCGAGGACAGCCTGCACAGCCTCTTTTTCATCCTGAAGGTCGAGCCCGAGTGGACCGTCGAGGGCTATCGGCTGGAGAGCGTGGGGTGAAACCCCGCTTTCGCCGCGGTGAAGCGTAAAACCCCTCTGTCGCTGCGGCGACATCTCCCCTTTCAGGGGAGACAGGGGTTTAAAGTTACTTAAAGCCTCCCCTGAAAGGGGAGGGGGACCGCTTGCGGTGGAGGGGTTTCACCCTGCGGCCGAACAGACCCAGACACAGAAAGGAAGTCCCGTCCATGCTGATCGTCAACGCTGTCATCCCGCAGCGCGGCGCCTTTGTCCCCGGACA
>CAMKAE010000037.1 GCA_946410395.1 uncultured Clostridia bacterium | reverse complement strand
CTTTAGGAGAAGGTGCCCGTAAGGGCGGATGAGGTCTCCTCCGTCCAATCGTATTTGGTGCATCCTGTCTGAGACAAAAAAGTAACCAAAAGCCTTCTCCTTTAGGAGAAGGTGCCCGTAAGGGCGGATGAGGTCTCCTCCGTCCAATCGTATTCGGTACATCCTGTCTGATAATCAAACAAAAACAGAGAAAGAAGGTTTACGTATGAAGCGCATCGTGTCCGTTCTGCTGACCCTGGCCCTGATCCTGAGTGCCACCGCTGCCCTCGCTGGTTCCTTCCAGCAAGCTTATTACAACGAGGACTATGCCTATCTCGACGACCCGGAATCCGTCTATGTCTCCCTGACCCTGGAGGAGGCCTATTACCTGCTGCAGCAGGAGGGCCATTACCTGATCCTGCTGGGCGGCTCCTGGTGCGGCAACACCACGCCGGTCATCGGCTACATCAACGAGGTGGCGAAGGAGTACGGCGTGCCGGTGATCTACAACCTGGACTTCCGCCTCGACGGCGCCAGCCGCGCCTCCCACATCCGGGAGACGCAGACCGCCGACCTCCCCGGTGCGGCCTACAACTACCTCTACGGTGAGCTCGTCACGCGGTATCTGACCAACCTGAACGACTATGTGGAGTACAAGGTGGACAGCGAATCCGCCGTGACCTACACCAACGCCGACGGCGAGGAAGTCACCGTGCCGAAGGTGCAGGTGCCCTTCCTCTTCCTCTACAACAAGGACAACAAAGACGCGGCGGGCAGCCCGGCACCCATCGTGGCCGGCCTGGAGCTGATGAAGACCCGGGGCGACTTTGTGACGGAGGACGCCGTGAATCAGGAGGCGGTGGACGCGTACAAGCAGACCCTGCGGGAGAGCGTCTTTGACGCCGCGGCCGCGGTGACGCTGACCCCCTTCACCGACGCCGATTACATCCGCCTGTCCTACAACGAAAAGAGCGGCCGGGAGATCTTCGCGCCCGGCGACGAGATCGCCATCGAGACCGTGACCTACCGCCAGCTGCAGGCGCTGCTGGGCCGGGAGGGGACCTCCGTGATCCTGCTGGGCGGCTCCTGGTGCCCCAACACCCAGGCCGTGGTGAAGATCGTCAACGACTTCGCCCTGGCCAACGGCGTCACCGTCTACAACTTTGACACCAAGCTCGACGGCGGCTACGCCCGGAAGATCTGGGGTTACGCGCAGGACCTGCACATCCGGGACAACGCCAGCGCCTTCGCGCATCTGTATGTGGACCTGGTGCTGGACTATTTCCAGAACATCGAGACCGAATACACCCTGGAGAGCGGCAACACCATCCATTACGAGGACGCCGAGGGCAGGACCGTCACCGCCAACAAGCTGCAGGTGCCTTACCTGCTGGTCTACACGAAGGGGCTGGAGGACGAGTACGCCAACCTGATCCCGATCTCCGCCTATGTGGAGCAGATGCTGACCCTGGACGAGACCCGGGAGGATTACGTCTACAGCGACGCCAACTACAAGGCCTACACCGACGCCGTGTACGCTGTGTTCGAGGCATATGCGGCCCTCACCGGCGGTGAGGCCGTGCGACCGGCGGAGTGAATCCGGAGCATGCAAAACGCCCGTCCCTTTTCCGGGACGGGTTTTCCTGTGGATGCTCGGAGCGCTTCATACCAGCGCGCGGATGATGTCGGGCTGGAGCGGCTTTTCCGCGAGCCGGTCGAACAGGGCGAAGGCGCCGCAGTCCCACCAGAAGCAGCAGATCCCGCGCGCCCGGGCCGCGGCGGTGAAATAAGCCGCGTGGCGGACGCGCTCGGCGGTATTTCCCTTGTCCTCGGAGCCGAACTCGCCGATGATCAGCGGTGCGCCGAGCCCCGCGGCAAAGGCGGCGTCGCCGGCCAGCAGGTCGTCGATCTCGCGCCGGTCCGCCTCCGTGCCCCAGGTGTCCCGCAGTACATGGTCTTCCGCCCGGCGCCAGCAGAAGCCCATGGGGTCGTAGTTGTGCGTCTGCAGGATGATCCGGCCCGGCGCGGGGTCCTCCGGCATGCGGAAGCCGGCGAGGGTGCGCGGGGTGTTCCCTGCGGAGTAGGTCTGCAGGGAGAGAATGCGCTCCGCGTTCCGGCCGCCGGCGCCGCGGACCGTGTCCACGAAGCGCTGGTGCCAGCGATTGTGGACGTCGTAGGCGGCGTCGTCCGGGGTCTGCGTCCAGTGGCCGCGGCCGTCGAGCATCTCGTTGAAGGCCTCGAAGACGAGACGCTCCCCCGTGTCCGCAAAGCGCGCGGCGATCTGCCGCCAGAGCCCGTCGAAGCGCGCTCCGGCCAGATCCAGGCAGTCCGGCGCCGCCTGCAGCCAGCCGTGGGCGCCCGCGTCGTGGTGCACGTTGAGCAGGCACACCATGCCCTCGTCGAGCACCCAGCCGGCGACCTCCGCCACGCGCTCGAGCCAGGCCGGATCGATGCGGCCGGCAGGGTCCATGTGCTGCGTCCAGGTCACGGGCACGCGCACCGCGTCAAAGCCTGCGTCCCGCACGGCCCGGATCAGGCTCCGGGTGGCGGGCGGGTTGTGCCAGGCGGTCTCCGCCTCCCGCGGCGGCACATATGTGCCGGGGACGGTGCCGCGCTTCATGGCGTCCAGGGTGTTGCCCAGGTTCCAGCCGGCCCGGATGGAGGCGGCCAGGGCTTGCGCGGGGGTGCGATCAGTCATGGGGGTCCTCCTTTGCCGGTGTCTCCGGCACAAAGATGCGGCGCGCACAGACGGGAACGGTGCGCCGCTGTGAGTATACAGGAGGAAGGCGGCGCGCGCAATCCCCTTTTGCGCGGTGTTTATTACAATTCGTCAACGATGTGCCGATTGGCTTGACTTTTCCGCGCAGGCGTGTTACTTTTGTTGCGGTCAATCTTTAAGACGGTACGGGAGACCGGCAAGAGGCAGCCAAAGGGTTTTGTTTGCGCGCGCCCGCCTTCCGTCCGGACGGCGGTTTTTTCTGTGACAACCATCGAGGGAGGTACGTTCATGAGCAACATGCAACTTGTCTACCAGGTGAAGGATAAGCCCAAGTTCGGCCAGCTGATCGTCTTCGCGTTTCAGCAGCTGCTGGCCATTCTGGCCGCCACCATCGCCGTGCCGACCATCATCGGCCATGGCATGAGCCAGAGCGCCGCGCTCTTCGGCGCAGGTGTCGGCACCATCGTCTATCTGCTGTTCACCAAGTTCCGCAGCCCTGTCTTCCTCGGATCGTCCTTTGCCTTCCTGGGCTCGATGTTTGCGGCCTTCGGCGGCGGGGTAGCTGTGTCCGTGGGCTATGCAGGCCTGCTGATCGGCGCGGCCTTCGCGGGCCTGGTGTATGTGGTGATTGCGCTGGTGGTCAAGTGCGCGGGCGTCAAGTGGATCAACAAACTGATGCCGGCTGTCGTCATCGGCCCGACGGTGGCTATCATCGGCCTGAGCCTGGCGGGCAACGCCGTAGGCGATTTCCTCAAAGGCGCCGGATTTGACGCTGAGAACAGTGCGTGGCTGATGAACAGACAGGCGGGCGTGAGTATCATCTGCGGCCTGGTCACGCTGTTCACCGTTATCGGCTGTTCCGTGTATGGCAAGAAGATGTCCAAGCTGATTCCCTTCATCATCGGCATCCTGGCCGGCTATCTGGTCGCGGCACTCTTCACCGTGATCGGCATTGCCAAGGGCGATGACGCGCTGAATGTGATCGACTTCGGCAAGTTCAACGAGATGAAGTGGGTGCCGGACTTTGCCTTCATTGAGGCGTTCAAGGGCTTTGGCAGCATTGACGGGACTTACATCGCCTCCCTCGCGGTGGCCTATGTGCCCGTGGCCTTCGTGGTCTTCGCGGAGCATATCGCCGACCACAAGAATCTTTCCACCATCATCGGCAGTGATCTGCTGGAAGATCCGGGCCTGCACCGCACCCTGCTGGGCGACGGCGTCGGTTCCATCGCGGGCGCCTTCTTCGGCGGCTGCCCCAACACGACCTACGGCGAGTCTGTCGGCTGCGTGGCCATCACCGGCAACGCCTCTGTCGTGACCATCTTGGCGACCGCGGTCATGGCCATCGCGATCAGCTTCTTCGGCCCCTTCGTGACCTTCCTGAGCACAATTCCCTCCTGCGTCATGGGCGGTGTATGTATCACCCTGTACGGCTTCATCGCCGTCTCCGGCCTGAAAATGCTCCAGCCCGTGGACCTGAACAAGAACGGCAACCTCTTTACCGCTTCCGTCATCCTGATCGCCGGCATCGGCGGCATGACGCTGAAGTTCGCCCATGTGACCCTGACAGAGATCGCCGTTGCCCTGATCCTGGGCATCATCGTCAACCTGGTTTTCAATGAGAACGGCCAGCAGACATCCAAATGAGCACAGACGGAACCCCCAAAGCCCTCCTGATGGACGCTCCGGCCATGGACCGCGCCCTGAAGCGCATGGCCCATGAGCTCATCGAGCAGGTTTCCGACCCTGGCGGCTGTGTGCTGGTGGGCATCCGCCGCCGAGGCGTGCCGCTGGCCCGGCGGCTGGCCGGGTATATCGGGCAGTTCAGCGGCGCAGCGCCCGCGGTGGGGGAGGTGGACATCACCTTCTACCGGGACGACCTGACCCGCCTGGACGACGCGCCTCGGGTCGCCGGTGCGGCGCTGCCCGTGGACATCACCGGCCGCACGGTGGTGCTGGTGGACGACGTGATCTACACCGGCCGCACGGCCCGGGCCGCCATGGAGGCCCTCCTGGCCCGGGGCCGGGCCGCCCGGATCCGCCTGGCGGTGCTCATCGACCGCGGACACCGGGAGCTGCCCATCCGCCCGGACTTCGTGGGCAAGAACATTCCGACCTCCCACACGGAGCGCGTGAGCGTGAAGGTGACCGAGGTCGATGGCGAGGACGCCGTGGCCCTGTACGAGATGTGATTTCCAGGGACCCGCAGCCGCGGGTCCTTTTCGCTGCGCAAAAACTCCGCCCCCCGGAAGGGGACGGAGCGAAGGAGGGGAACCGGTTCAGTCGTTGCCCAGGGTCTCGGTTTGGGGCACGGTGACGGTCTTGCGGTAGGCGGAGAAGGCGTTCTCCACCAGCTTGCCGTCGGGCTTGGGGGTGACCAGGCTGATCAGCGGCACGGCCACCAGACCCAGCAGCATGCAGAAGGCGCCGGCATAGATGGGGTTCCTCAGCTCGCCGAGAAAGTTCGGCAACACCCCGAGGTTGATAAACATCACGAGGGTCATGAAGATACTGGAGAAGAAGAAGGAGATATAGCAGGCGATCTTCGAGGTGCGCTTCATGTAGAGACCGTAGAGGAAGGGGGCCAGGAAGGCGCCCGCCATGGCGCCCCAGCTGACGCCCATGGCCTGGGCGATGAAGGCCACGTTCGAGTTTGCCTGCACGATGGCGATACCGGCGGAGATGGCGATGAACACCACGATCAGTGCCCGCATGATCAGCAGCTGCTTCTTCTCGCTCATCTGCTTGATCACCCGGTCCTTGAGCAGATCCAAGGTCACGGTGGAGGAGGAGGTCAGCACCAGGGAGGACAGGGTGGACATGGAGGCGGAGAGCACCAGGATGATGACCACGGCGATCAGCAGCGGGCTCAGGTTTTCCAGCATTTTCGGAATGACGGCGTCGAAGCCGCCAACGGGGTTGCCGCCCGCGGACGTCACGCCCAGATCCGCCGAGAACAGCCGCCCGAAGCCGCCCAGGAAGTAGCAGCCGCCGGCCACGATCAGCGCGAAGATGGTGGAGATGACCGTGCCCTTGTGAATGTCGCCCTCAGACTTGATGGCGTAGAACTTGCCCACCATCTGGGGCAGCCCCCAGGTGCCCAGGGAGGTCAGGATCACCACGCCCAGCAGGAACATCGGATCCGGGCCAAGGAAGGAGGCGAAGATGCCGGGAACCGTGCCCACGACTTCGCCTGCCGCGTTTTTGACGGTGGGATCGCTGATCGCGGCCAGCGCGTTCAGGGAACCGGTCAGGCCGCCGTTCAGGTTCAGCACGGCCGCGATGACGGCCACGATGCCGCCGATCATGATGATGCCCTGGATGAAGTCGTTGATGGCCGTGGCCATGTAGCCGCCGGCGATGACGTAAATGGCGGTCAGCACGGACATGACGACGACGCAGGACCAGTAGGGAAGCCCGAAGGCCATCTCAAACAGCCGGCTCAGGCCGTTGTAGAGCGAGGCGGTGTAGGGGATCAGGAAGATGAAGATGATCACCGACGCGATGATCTTCAGGGCAGGGGAGCCGAAGCGCTTCTCAAAGAAGTCCGGCATCGTGGCGCTGCCCAGGTGTTGGGTCATGATGCGGGTGCGCCGGCCGAGGATCACCCACGCCATCAGCGAGCCGATGATGCAGTTGCCGATGCCCACCCAGGTGGAGGCCACGCCGAAGCGCCAGCCGAACTGGCCCGCGTAGCCCACGAAGATGACGGCGGAGAAATAAGACGTGCCGTAGGCGAAGGCGGTCAGCCAGGGGCCGACGGCCCGGCCGCCCAGGACGAAGCCCTTCACGTCGGTGGCGTTCTTGCGGCAGTACAGGCCGATGCCGACCATCACCGCGAAGAAGATGACCAGCAGGATGATCTTCAGGGCCATGCCGTCGGCGGCGGTGTGCGCCCGGACCGTTCCGGCGGCCTCCGCCGTCTCTTCGGGAATGGACACCGATTCCTCCGCCAGCGCCGGCAGGGCCAGCATGGCGGCAAAGACCAGGCAGAGGCTGAGGATCAAAGCGAATGCGCGTTTCATAGGCAGGTCGCTCCTTTGAAAGTGTGTAGTGCTTTAACGCATTACACTTTAATGCATAAAAGCACTAAAGTCAAGAGGGAAATCGCGGTTTTTTCTGCGAGAGGGGCAAAAAAACAATCGGCATACAATCGGCGCCGCATCCTTGCCTTTTCCGGCCGGATGCGGTAGAATGGGACGAAATCACGCAACGGAGGTCCATCATGAGCTTAAACGAAAAAAAGCCGGTGCTGCTGATCAACGGCAGCCCCCGGAAGGAACAGAGCAATACCCTGGTGCTGAGCCGGGCCCTGGTGGCCGGGTACGAGGCGCAGACCGGCGCCCCGGTGGATGAGCTGACGGTCTATGAGATGAACATCGCCCCCTGCAGGGGCTGCCTCACCTGCTGGATCCAGACGCCCGGGAAGTGCGTCATCCGGGACGACATGGACCGGGCGCACGCGCTGATGCGCGAGGCCGGCCTGGTGGTGGTGAGCTTCCCGCTGTACTTCTTCGGCATGCCCTCTCAGCTGAAGGCCTTCCTGGACCGGATGGTGCCGGTGATGCGCTTCTACGACGGCGGCCCCACAGTGCTCCGGCCGCATTACAGCTTCGACGACAAGCATTTCGTGGTCGTCAGCACCTGCGGCTTCCGGGAGAGCGGCGAGATCTACGATCCGCTGCGCAGCCACATCCGGACCCTGTTCGAGGGCAGGGCGGACTTCATCGCGGTGCCCGAGGGCGAGATGATCCAGGAGCCGACCATGCGGGACATCCTGAACAAGCGCCTGGAGGAACTGCGGGAGGCCGGCCGCGTGCTGGCCCTGGAGGGCCGGATCCCGGCGGAGGAGGCGGAGCGCCTGTCCCGGCCGCTGATCAACACGCGCGCCTTCGAGCGCATCCTGAAGGCCAAGAGCAATGCCATTGAGCACACCTGAACACAGAGGGAGGGCAAGCGATGTTCCGACCGATGCGAAGAGGCGGCCAGGCGATGACCGAGGCCGAGTGCATTGACCTGCTGCGCCGGGAGCGCCGGGCAGCCCTGGCGCTCACCGGGGACGAGGGCTGGCCGTACGCCCTGCCGATCAACTATTGCTATCTTGAAGAAGAAAAAACGATCTGCTTCCACTGCGCGAAGGAAGGGCACAAGCTGGACGCGATCCGCCGGGATCCCCGGGTGTGCCTGACGGTGTGGAACGCCGGGGAGCAGCGGGGCGACTGGTCCTACCACGTGGACAGCGTGATCGTCTTCGGCGAGGCGGCGATTGTGGCGGACCCGGCGCGCAAGGAAGCCCTGGCGCGGCGCTTCGGCGCAAAGTACATTCCGACGCAGGCCGAGCTCGACGGCGAGATCGCCCACGCCCTGGCCCGGTGCGAGATCGTGGAGATCGCGATCCGGCACATGACCGGCAAGCACGTCCACGAGAAATAAGTCGCAATCGAAAAGCAGCCGGCGGCTGCTTTTTGATTGTGCATCGGTCAACGGTTCACCATGAAGGTTTTCTCGCCCACAAAGCCCTCGTCCAGGTAGAGCCTGAAGGCATAGGTGCCGGTGGGGATCGTGTCGTAGACACTGTTGATGATCTGCCAGGCGGTGTCGAAGTCGAAGAAATCGAAATAGACGTAATTGGAGCCGCCGGTCCGCGCGCTGAGCTCAAGGTTGTCGGCGACGAACACGATGGGCTCGCCGTTGGGCGTGACGATGACCATGCGGCAGAATACCACCTGAGAGTTGCCGATGCGGTCATAGGAGAACTTGATTGTGGCGCCGTAATTCTGCTGGCTGTTGAACAGACCGGACTGAAGGTCCCGGGCGGAATAGCTGTTGATGGTGCTCGCGCGGCCGTTCAGCTTCTGGCGGAGCGTCACGGTCAGCCGCATGCCGGAGACGCCGGTGAAGGACTTGCGGTATGCCGTGCGGGTGACGGTGTCATAATCCTTGTCGCTGTCGACCACGTAGAACACGTAGGTGGTGTCCGGGGCAAAGTCCGACATCGTCAAATAGCGGCTGTAGAGGTCTGACGCCTGCGTCCACAGGCCTTCGTCTTCATAGCCCTTGACGCAGTAGCGGACCCTGTAGGGCGCGGAGCCGCCCTGCCAGCGCAGGGTGATGTGTCCGGCGTAATCCGTGGAGCAGTCGGTGATGGAAAGGCTCTCCGCCGAGGCCGCGCCGACGGCCAGCAGGAGCAGCGCCGCAAGCGCCAGCATGATCCAGACCTTTTTCATGTGCTGATCCCCCTTTATGCGGTTGTCGCAGGCTTTTCGCACAAGCCTGTCCTTCTGGGGCCATTCTACCAGATTCTGCCGATCAGCGCAAGACTTTTTCCGCCTGCGCTTCCAAAAACAGGCGGGCGGCTTCGGCGTTTTCCGGCAGGGTGTTCTCCAGGGTCATGGGGATGCCGGCTTTTTCTTTGGCAAAGGCCAGCAGGCGGGTGTAATCCATCAGGCCGGTGCCGCAGGCGGAGGCCTTCACGTCCCGCTCCCCGGGGACCACGGTGTAGTCCTTCAGGTGCAGCACGTCGATCCGGTCCCCGAAGCGGCGGATGCTCTCCGCGATCAGGGCGTCGGCCTGCGCGTGATTGGCCGGGGTCAGCAGATTCACCGCGTCCAGGATGATCCGCAGGCGGTCGGAGGCCAGGGCGTCCAGCACCCGCTCCGCCCGCTCGGGGGTGTGGACGATGTGCCGGCACACGGGCTCGATGGCGAAGGTCACGCCCTCCTCCTCGGCTCTGCGCACCACGGGCTCTGCCCGGCGGATGAACAGCTCCAGGGCTTCATCGGTCCAGCAGGCGGGCTCGGTTTTGTAGCCGGTGTTCGGCGCGCCGGTCTCCGTGCCCACCACCGCGGCGCCGATGAGGCGGCCGAAGCGCAGGTGCGCGAAGTAGATCTCCAGCGTTTTGCGGTACTGCTCCTCGTCCGGGGTGGCGAGGTTCAGATAGCAGCCCAGCACGGCGCAGCCCATGCCCCGGGCCGCGAAGGCCTCCCGGACGCGGGCGGCCACCTCGTCTGTGAGCAGGGCCGGGGCATCGGCCATCCGGAAGTCGGGCAGGGCCTTCTGCATGGCCAGGTGGGCGCAGGTGAAGCCCTGGGCCTTCGCGTTGTCCAGCCGCTCCTCCAGCAGGGTGCCGGCGGTGTCGTGCAGGCGGATGCCGATGTTCATCATGTGTGCGCTCCTTCCTCTTTGCAGTCTTTGAGAGCGGCCAGTCCGGCCACCACGTCCCCGGGCTTGAGCCCGTCGCAGTCCAGCACGCCGTGGGCGTAACGCTCGTAGAGGGGGCAGCGCTCGTCGTAGAGGTCCCGGAGGGTCTGGCCCGCCCGGAAGCTGACGCCCCGCGCCCGGAGGTCCCGCAGCCGGACCGCCAGCGTCTCATAGCGCATGCGCAGATACAGCACGGTGCCGATCGCGCGCAGGTGCTCCATGGCCCGGGCCCGGTAGACGACGCTGCCGCCGGTGGCGATCACGCAGCCGTGCAGGTCCAGGGCTTCGACCGCGTCCGCCTCCAGGTCGCGGAAGCCCTCGATGCCCGCCTCCGCGCTCAGCTCCGCGAGCTTCTTGCCGTGCCGGCGCATCAGCTCCCGGTCCGTGTCCACAAAGCGCAGCCCCAGGGCCCGGGCCAGGAAGATCCCGTTGGTGGTCTTGCCGCAGCCCGGCATGCCGATGAGAACCAGATTGTCCAAGGGAAGCACCTCCGATGAAAAACCGGACGCCGGCTGGAAAGCGGGCGCCCGGTTGGGTCCATGTCAGAATGCGCTCTCCCGGACCTCGATGTCGGTGTAGCGCTTGAGACCGGTGCCGGCAGGGATGAGCTTGCCGATGATCACGTTCTCCTTCAGGCCCAGCAGCGGGTCCACCTTGCCGCGGATGGCGGCCTCGGTGAGCACGCGGGTGGTCTCCTGGAAGGAGGCGGCGGAGAGGAAGCTCTCGGTGGCCAGAGCGGCCTTGGTGATGCCCAGCAGCACGCGGCGGGCGGTGGCGGTGCGCTTGGGCACGGTGGGCTCACCGTTCTCGTCGGTGTCGGGCAGGGCCAGGTTGTATTCCACCACCTCGCGGTTGGCGGTCTCGAAGGCGAAGATGTCCACCATGGAGCCGGGCAGCAGGCTGGTGTCGCCGGCGTCCTCGATGCGGACCTTGCGGAGCATCTGGTGCACGATGATCTCGATGTGCTTGTCGGCCACGGCCACGCCCTGGGAGCGGTACACCGACAGGACTTCCTTGAGCAGGTATTCCTGCACGGCCTTGACGCCCAGGATGCGCATCAGGTCGTGGGGGTTCACGGCGCCGTCCACCAGGATATCGCCGGCCTCCACATGGCTGCCGGGGGCCACCGCCAGGCGCGCGGAATAGGCGATCTGGCAGGAGCGGGTGTCCTGGGGGTTGGTGTCGGAGACGATTTGCAGCATGCGCTTGTTCTTGGTCTCGTTCACCGTCATGGTGCCGCTGATCTCGGCCAGGACGGCCTCATGCTTGGGCTTGCGGGCCTCGAAGAGCTCCTCGACGCGGGGCAGACCCTGGGTGATGTCCTCCACGCCGGCAACGCCGCCGGAGTGGAAGTTCCGCATGGTCAGCTGGGTGCCGGGCTCGCCGATGGCCTGGGCCGCGATGACGCCGACGGCCTCGCCGATGTCCACCTTGCCGCCGTGGGCCATGTTCATGCCGTAGCACTTGGCGCAGACGCCGTTCTCACAGCGGCAGGTCAGCACCGAGCGCACCCGGGCTTCCTTCACGCCGCGGCCGGCGATGAGCCGGGCCAGGTTGGCGTCGATGTCGCCGTTGATGGGCACGAGCACCTCGCCGGTGGCGGGGTCCTTGATGTCCTCGGCGGCGGTGCGGCCGCGCAGGCGGTCCTCCAGGGACTCCACGCTCTGCTTGCCGCTCATGAGCTCAGACACCACGATGCCGCGGATCTTCTCGCCCCGGGCCATGAAGCAGTCTTCCTCGCGGACGATGACCTCCTGGCTGACGTCCACCAGACGGCGGGTCAGGTAACCCGAGTCGGCGGTCCGCAGCGCGGTGTCGGACAGGGCCTTGCGGCTGCCGTGGCTGGACAGGAAGAACTCCAGCACGTTCAGGCCTTCGCGGAAGTTGGCGCGGATGGGCAGCTCCACGGTCTTGCCCGTGGGGGAGGCCATCAGGCCGCGCATGCCGGCCAGCTGGGACACCTGCGAAGCGGAGCCGCGGGCGCCGGAGTCGGTCATCATGCGGATCGGGTTGAAGACCTCGAGGTTGGGCAGGATCTTCTCGCGCAGGTCCTCGGTGGTGCGGGTCCAGATGTCGATGACGCTGCGATAGCGCTCGTCCTCGCTCATCAGGCCGCGGCGGTAGAAGTTGTTGATGCGGCGCACCTGCTCGTCGGCGGCGTCGAGCATGGTCTGCTTGACGGCCGGCACGCGGATGTCCGCCACCGACACGGTGGTGGAGGAGCAGGTGGCGTACTTGTAGCCCAGCGCCTTGATCTTGTCCAGCACCAGCGCGCACTTGTGCTCGCCCTGGCTGTTGAAGCACATGTCGACGATGTTGCCGAGCTTCTTCTTGCCCACCAGGTCGTCGATCTCCAGCTCGAACATCTCGTCCAGGCAGGTGCGGGGCTTGAAGCCCATGTTCTGCGGCAGGGCGTCGTTGAAGATCAGCTTGCCCAGGGTGGTGTCGATGATCTTGCTGCCGGTCTCGCCGTTGAACTCGCGCTCGATGCGGACGCGGATCGGGGTCTGCAGGCTGATCTGCTTCATGGCGTAGGCCATCTCGGCCTCGGCCATGTCGCGGAAGACCCGGGGCATGTAGCGGTAGTAGCGGTAGAAGCAGTTGGGCGCGAGCATCCGGTTGCCGTCGGCGTCGGTGACATAGGCCTTCTTGAGGTCGGCGGGAGCCACGTCGGCGCCGTCGCGCACGACCATCAGGTTGCCCTTGCTGTCGCGCAGGGCGCGGCTCTCGTCCCGGCCCAGCATCAGCACCGGGTGTCCGGTCTGCTTCTCGTGGACGATTTCGCCCTTGTCGTCCCGCTGCCAGACGGTGTTCAGGTCCTCCACCTCGCGACCGGTGCAGTCCAGCACGATCGGCACCTGCTTCGCCACGCGCTCGCCGTTCTCTTCGACATACTCGGTGCGGGTGACGCCGTGGGGATCGTTGTGGTCCACGATGGTCAGGTAATAGCAGCCGATGACCATGTCCTGGGAGGGCTGGATGACCGGCTTGCCGTCCTGGGGCTTGAGGATGTTGTTGTGGCCCAGCATCAGGAAGCGGGCCTCGGCCTGGGCCTCCAGGGACAGCGGCACGTGCACGGCCATCTGGTCGCCGTCGAAGTCGGCGTTGAAGGCGGTGCAG
>CAMKAE010000036.1 GCA_946410395.1 uncultured Clostridia bacterium | reverse complement strand
GGTTTGAGCCAAAGCGAATTGTATGACTGAATAGATACCATGGTAAAAAGAATCAGTTCTTCGTGCGATTCATGGTGATTTCAAGCAAAGGAGCGATCCCATGGCAGGCCGTTTTCCCCCGGCATGGCTCGACGAGCTGCGCAGCCGTGCGGACATCGTGCAGATCGTGTCCGCCTATGTGCCGCTGAAGAAAAACGGCCGCGACTACTGGGGCCTGTGCCCCTTCCACGGTGAGAAGACCGCCTCGTTCTCCGTGAGCCCGGAAAAGCAGATGTACTACTGCTTCGGCTGCAAGGCGGGCGGCAGTGTGATCAATTTCGTCATGGAGATGGAGCACCTGACCTACCCCGAGGCCGTCACCATGCTCGCGGACCGGCTGCACATGACGGTGCCCGAAATGCAGGAGGACCCCGATTACCAGAAAAAGCGGGATCTGCGGGAACGGCTGCTCTCCGCCAACCGGGAAGCCGCGCGCTTCTACCACGAGACCCTGTTCACCGAGGCCGGGCGCCCCATGCTGGAGTACTTCCGGACCCGGGGCCTGTCCGACGCCGTGATCCGCCGCTTCGGCCTGGGCGCCGCCCCGGACCGGAAGGATGCGCTGACGTCCCACCTGCGCGGCATGGGCTACACCGAGGAGGAACTGCGCCTGGCGGGGCTCACCCGGGTCTACGAGGCCGAGCCCGCGACGCAGGACCATCCCGCCCGGCCCCGCGCCCTGCGCGACTTCTTCCGCAACCGCGCGATGTTCCCGGTCATCGACCAGCACGACGGGGTGCTGGCCTTCGGCGGCCGGAGCCTGGACGGCAAGCCGCCCAAGTACCTGAACACCACCGACACCCCGATCTTCAACAAGCGGCTCGGCGTCTACGGCGCCAACCTCCTGCGAAAGGAGAGAGGCCTGGACCGGGTCATCCTGGTGGAGGGCTACATGGACGTGGTGGCCCTGCAGCAGTTCGGCGTCCGCGGCGTGGTGGCCACGCTCGGCACCGCCCTGACAAACGAGCAGGCCCGCCTCCTCAAGCGCTACGCGCCGAAGGTGTTCCTGGCCTACGACGGAGACTCCGCCGGCCAGCACGCCATCCTGCGGGGCCTGGACATCCTGGCCGCGGAGGGTATCCCGGCCCGGGTGCTGGATTTCCCCGACGGGCTGGACCCGGACGAGTTCATCCGCCGCGACGGGCCCGAGGCCTTCGCAAAGCTCCCCGCCGTGTCCCCGGAGACCTACCGCATGACCCGGATGGAGGACGAGTACGACCTGAGCACCCAGGAGGGCCGCCTGGAATACGCCAAGGCCTGCGCCCCGCTCCTGCGCCGCCTGGACCCGGTGGACCTGGAGGTGCACCTGCAGCGCCTGACGGTCAAGACCGGCTTTGCCCGGGAGGTCCTGCTCGAGCAGATCGGCCGCACCGCCCCGGCTCCGGCCGCCCGCCCGGCCCGGCGTCCCGTGCCCCGCGAGCCCGCCGCCGACGGCGCGCTGCGCGCCCAGGAATCCCTGATCTCCATCCTCGCCACAGGCCAGCTTCCGAAAGATGTGATCCGGCAAGAGGATTTTGACGACCCCGTGTTGAAAAGTCTATATGAGGCCCTTGCACAGGGAGCCTCCCCGGCTTCCCTGATCGAGGAGGCCCCGGAGGGCCCGGAGCGCGCCCGGGTGGCGCGGCTCATGCAGCGGCCCAACGCCGCGGACACCAACGAACTGATCCGCATGGCCCAGGAATGCCTGCAGTCCCTTCGCAGCGAACGCATCACCGATGAAATCAGCCGTCTCCGTCAGCAGGTCGCGGAGCTCACGGACCCGGAAGCGCGCAGGCAGTGTCTTGCGCGGATTCTGGCGCTGACCGGCCAGACCCGCACCTGAACCCCGAAAGGAGAGATTTCCTTGTCATATGCACCCGAATCCATCGACCAGCGGCTGAATGAGCTCAGCGAGGCCAGCAAAGAAAAGGGCGCCATTTCCTACGGCGACGTCATGAACAGCCTGATGGACCTCGAAATGGACCCCGATCAGCTGGAGAACGTCCTGGACCGCCTGGAGGCCATGGGCGTGCGCGTAGTGGCCGACACCGACCCGGTCATCAGCGGCGGCAGCGAGGACGCCGCGGCCGAGGAGGCCGCCGAGAAGATGGCCGTCATCCCCGAGGTGAAGCCCTCCACCGGCGGCGACGAGGTCAACATGTCGGATCCGATCCGCATGTACCTCAAGGAGATCGGCAAGATCCCGCTGCTCACCGCCGAGGAGGAAGTCTCCCTGGCCAAGCGCATCGAGCTGGGCACCCAGGCCCAGGAGGCCCTGAAGAAGTACAAGGAGGGCGAAGGCAGCGAGCACGCCGAGCGCATCGCCCGCGCCCGGGCAGCCCGCGAAACCCTGCTGAACGAGGAGGCCGCTGCCGCGCTGTCCGACGAGGAGAGGGAGCGGCTGCGGGCCGTGGTCGAGGACGGCAAGGCCGCCCAGAACGAGCTCAAGGAGATGCCCGCGCAGGTCGCCGACGGCGCCCTGGCCAAGGAGCAGCTCATCAAAGCCAACCTGCGCCTGGTGGTGTCCATCGCCGGCCACTACAACAACCGCGGCATGCTCTACCTGGACCTGATCCAGGAGGGCAACATGGGCCTGATCAAGGCCGCCGACAAGTTTGACTACTCCAAGGGCTTCAAGTTCTCCACCTACGCCACCTGGTGGATCCGGCAGTCGATCACCCGGGCCCTGGCGGACCAGGCCCGCACGATCCGGATCCCCGTGCACATGGTGGAGACCATCAACCGCCTGATCCGCACCAGCCGGCAGCTGATGCAGGAATACGGCCGGGAGCCCACGACCGCTGAGCTAGCCCAGGCCATGCACCTGACCGAGCAGCGGGTGCAGGAGATCATCAAGATCGCCCAGGATCCCGTGAGCCTGGAGACCCCCATTGGCGAGGAGGAGGACAGCCACCTGGGCGACTTCATCCCCGACGAGACCGCCCCCGCCCCCGCCGACGCCGCCTTCTACACCCTGCAGCGGGAGCAGCTGATGGAGGTGCTCGACTCCCTGACGGAGCGCGAGAAGAAGGTGCTGATCCTGCGCTACGGCCTGGACGGCGGTCGCTCCTTCACCCTGGAGGAGGTGGGCGAGAAGTTCCACGTCACCAGGGAGCGCATCCGCCAGATCGAGGCCAAAGCCCTGCGCAAGCTCCGCTCCAACCGGGCCATCCGGGCCCTGCACGACTGATATGCTGGACGCGAGACTGTCCGTCGCAGCCTCCCTGTACATGCCCTGCTCCCTGGGGGCGGACATCGGAACAGACCACGGCCTGCTCCCCTGCCACCTGCTGGAGCAGGGCGTTTGTCAGCGGATGATTCTGACGGACATCAGTGAGAAAGCCCTGTCCCGGGCGGCGGCGGAGGTGGGCCGCAGGGGACTGGAAGCGCGGACCGCCCTGGTCTGCGCCGACGGGCTGGAGGGGCTCGGGGAGCCCTGCGGGTGCATCAGCATCACCGGCATGGGCGGCAGGACCATCGCGGGGATTCTGCAGCGCGGGCGGGAGCGGCTGCACAGCGCGGCGCTCGTGCTCTGCGCCCACACCGAGCGGGCGGAGGTCCGGGCCTGCCTGCAGGCCATCGGCTACCGCATCGACCGGGAAGAGCCCTGCCTGTGCAACGGCCACGCCTACGTCGTCTGGCGGGCGGTGCCCGGGGAAATGGACCTGAGCCCCATGGAGCTGCTCTGCGGCCGTGAACTGTTCGACTCCGGCTCCCCGATGCTGCTGCCCTATGTGCGCAGCCGCGTGGACGTGCTGGAGCGCCGCCTGGACGGCCTGATGAAAGCCACCCACCCGGACCGGGCCGCCATCGCCCTGACCCTGGCCATGCGGGATCACTATCTGACCATGACGGAGGCGAAGCGCCATGAAAGTCCGTGATGTTTTTGAAGCCATCGATCGCATCGCGCCTTTTGACACCCAGGCGGATTTCGACAACAGCGGTCTGCTCGCGGGGAACCCGGACGCGGAGGTCACGGGCGTGCATTTCGCCCTCGACGTGACCGAGCGGGTGCTGGACGAGGCGGAGGCTGCCGGGGCCAATCTGATCGTGACCCACCACCCGCTGATGCTGCACGCCATCCGGCGCCTGGTGGAGACGGATTACGAGACGCGGCTCCTGGCCCGGCTGATCCGGGGCCGCGTTGCCCTGATCGCCGCGCACACGAACCTGGACGCCGCCCCGGGCGGCACCAACGACACGCTGGCCGCGCTGCTGGGGCTCACCCGGGTCGCCGGGGAGGGCTTCTGGCGGGTGGGCGACCTGCCGGATGGCACCACCGCCGCCTCCCTCTGCCGCCAGATCGGGGAAAAGCTGCACACCGTGGTGCGCTCCTTCGGTCAGTTTGCGCCGGACCACCCCCTGCGCCGGCTGGGGATCTCCACCGGCGGAGGCAGCGACAGCTGGACGGACGCCGCCGCCCTGGGCGCCGACGCCTTCCTCACCGGCGAAATGAAGCACCACCACGCCCTGGCCATGGCGGACGCGGGGATCCTCGGTCTGGAGGCGGGGCACTTCGCCACCGAGGAGCCCGGCATCTTTGCCCTGGCCGATGCTTTACAAAAGACCGCGGATGCGTTACAATGGAAGGTGCGCATCACAAGGTCGGCCTGCGGCGGCTACGCTCCGCCCGGGAGATGACCGCAAGGAGGGTTCTTGAATGGATACGATGGAAATGCTCTGGAACTTTATGCAGGCGGACATGAAGGCGGACAAGGTGAACCACGAGCTCCGCAACTCCCCCATCCGCCTCAAGCTGGAAAAGACCAGGGATTACATCCTGGACCAGCAGAAGGTTTACCGGCAGATCGAGGAGCAGGTGGCCGTGCACACGGACCGCAAGGACGCGCTGCAGGACGCCGTGACCCGCGCCGAGGAGCAGTTGAACAGCCTCATGGAGCGTTATGAAAAGGAGCCCCCCAAGGATGCGGAGGAGGCCCGCGCCATGATTGCCGAGGCGGACAAGTGCCGCCGCACGCTGCTGAGCTATGAGCAGGAAATGCGTCACATCCAGAAGGACGCCGCGGACTACGCCACCCGCTCCACCGGCATCCGCAACGCCACCGCCAAGGCCCGCCGGGAGTTCGAGCAGATGAAGGAGACCTACGCGGCGGAGAGCGAGGAAAAGAAAAAGGAATACGCCGTGCTGCGCAAGGCCGCCGACGCCAAGGCGGAGGGCATTCCCGAGGATCTGATGGCGGTCTACAACTCCGTCAAGAAGCAGATCTCCCCGCCCATGGCCCGGCTGATCAACGGCCAGTGCAGCGGCTGCAACACCAGCCAGCCCAGCGCCGCCCTGCGCAAGATCGACGCCGGCGGAGAGCTCGTCGAGTGCGAGACCTGCGGCCGGATCCTGATCAAGTAACCATTGTCCCGAAAACCAAAGTCCCCGCGGACCGGAGCGCGTACGCTCAGCGGTTCGCGGGGCTTTTCTGTCATGCTGTTCTCAGATAAGGATTATCAATCAAGTAACGGTATGTATCCGAAGGTCCAGGGCGATCGGAAAGCCGCCAGTCCGGCTCGGACCTGGTCGCGGTCCGCAGACCGCGAAATCCCTTTTCCTTTCATTTTACAATCTGAACTGAAATGAGTATCAGACCTTCACCGCCTCGGTTTCCACCCACGCCGGCCTGAAGCCGCAGCGGAGCGCGATGTTCTGCGAGCGGATGTTCGCGGCCGCCGTGCCGTAAAAGGGAACGTCGCCCAGCGCGATGATCCGGTTCTTCAGCAGCGTCACCAGATACGACCCGACGCCCCTTCCGCGGTATGCAGGCAGCACGTCGATGCCAATCTGCTGCCAGTGCGGCGCGTCCTCCGAGCAGCCCGCCATGCCCATGACGGCGTCCCCGTCCAGCGCGACGACCGCGACCCTGTCGGGCCGCACCGGGCAGGGCTCCGGATAGGCAATCGCGTTCGGGAAGCGCGAGTCGCCGTAGAAGGGGATGATCTCCGCCTCGCTCAGCCACTTCACCCGCCAGCTTGCCTGCGCCGTCACCTCGCGGCAGGGCAGGAACATGTGGTGCGTCGGCGCCATCTGATAACCGTATGGCCGCAGCGCTTCGTTCAGCTTCGCGAGGTTTCCCAGCTCAAAGAGGCGGTGCCCTTCCAGGTCCTGGGTCAGCTCCCGCAGGAACGGGTGCAGGCATGGGTCCGCCATGATCACCGCGTTCCCGCCGAGGGTCGCCATCTCCAGAAACGGCATGCCGGGGCTGTAGCTCCTCCTCCCCGTGTTGAGCGCCGGCTCAGTGATGATGATCTCCTCCGCGCAAAGGTCCGCCGGGCTGCAGTTGTAATCGACGGCCAGCTGCCGCAGGAACTTTTCACGATATGTCGCGAACATGGTTTTCTTCCTCTCTGTGGATCAGATGCTCTTAGGTGCTCAGCCGACGATCCGGTAGAGCTCATAGGCACCGGGCTGCGTGTGCACCTCAAACACGGTCTCCCCACCGCGCGCGTACAGGGGCTGCACGCGCACCGGTTTGCCGGTCCTGCGGTCCCTGCGCACAGGCATCTCCAGCGCCTTCACCTGGCCCTGCACATGCAGCCGGATCATGCCGGGCTGGGCCTCGCTCGTGGCGTAGGGGTAGACGATGAAGGTGCCGTTGTCGTAGGCGAAGAGGCTGATGCCGGCCCCGCACTCCAGGTAGGTCCCGGCCGCGGGGAAAGCGCTGCGGATGCGGGTCAGGGCTTCCGAAGGCAGCTTGTAGAGGTCCGGGAAGCTGTCCGGCGCCGCCAGGGTCAGCATCTCACCCTTGCCATAGGTGTCCCGGAGCAGCAGACCGAAGCTCTCCTCCGTGTCCGCGACCTTCACCAGCGCCCAGGTGGCGTTGTTGCGGAACTCGCACACCAGCAGGCCGATCTCCGCCGTTCCCTGCACATAGGCCACCGGGTTGCGGGGCGGGCAGTCGGTCTCCACCCGGTAGCGGCGTCCCCGGACGTGGCGGCCGTCAAAGCGGATCGAGGTCATGCGTGCAATGCCCCGGTCCATCGTGGCCTGCAGGAAGCCGCTGGTCACCAGCGCCTTGCCGCCGCCGGCCACATAGGCCTCCAGCTTTTCCACGACCTCCGGATCACAGGCGGACGCCCGGGTCAGCAGGATGGAGGCCGCGTCCTCCGGCCAGTACGGCGAGCACACCACTGGCAGGCCGCACATGCCCAGGAAGTCCTGCAGGTTGTCCTCCCCCGCGCTGTTGTCCGGCAGGTAGCAGACCGTGCCCACCGGCTTGCCGCAGTGATCCAGTATGGCGTCCAGCTTGTCCAGGTGGTAGCCCAGCGGCGGCACGTAGGGGTGATCCGCCAGGGCCTGGAAGCAGAACATCATCAGCTCCTTCGGCCTGGAGAAGGCCGTCAGGTATACCTGCTCCAGATACTGCTCCGTCAGGTGCAGGCTGAAGGGGTCGAACCAGCCGCCGCCGTTGTGGCCGGGCCACATGTTCTCGAAATAGGTCATCAGCGAGAAGCTGAGGTAGCGCGGCAGGTGCTGGTCGGAGGTGGTCGTGTCCCGGGCCTCGGTGCCGGTGTAGATCATGTCGAAGAGCCTGCGCTGCGCCGCGGGGTTGTAGCCGGTCTCCTGGTAGCTCTCCGCCCAGTTGGGATACTTGATCGTGATTTTGCAGTCCGGGTTGGCCGCCTTCGCGGGGCCGATGACGATCTCCCGGCTCACCCGCTCCATCAGGTCCAGCCTGTAGGCCTGCCAGCTGCCGTCGGTGATGCCGTGCGCTTTGTTGTAGGCGTCGCGGCCCTTGCGGCAAGCCTCGCAGGTGCAGTTGGTGAAGAAGAAGTCGTCGATGATGAACGCGTCGAAGTGCGCGCCGAGGAAGGCGCAGACCTCCCGCAGGCGGTCCGTCATCTTCTGGTCGTTGTAGCAGATCGTCTCAAAGAGCCGCTGCTTGGGCTCGTCGCCCTCGGGGGTGGGCATGGTGGTGGTCAGGCCGCCGGCCACCTCCACCCCGTGCTTCTCAAAGAGCTCCCGGCACAGGGCCACATGCGCCTCGTCCGCCATCACACCGGAGCGGTAGGGCTCCAGGTACACCTTGTCCGGCCGCAGATACTTCTCGAAGAAGCGGATGTCCTTCTCGAGCCTGCGCCGCTCGGCATGGGCGGTTCCGGCTGCGACGAAATAATACACCAGCCTGAAATTGCGATAGTTGCCCATCGATCTGTCCTCCCTGTTGATTGATGCTCTGTGCGATAATGCCTTTATTCCCCGCCGGCGGCCCGATGCCTGCCGGCCGCGAAAAGAAATTTATTCCGGATTGAAAAAAACGCGCTGCGCCGCTCGTCTGTATGGGTGAGAGGAGGTGAGGCAGGTGGAGCATGCTGCGGTACCCGGCATGACCCCGGAACAAATCCTGCAGACGTGGATCGACCGCTACGCCGCCACGATTCTGAAAACCTGCTTTGTCTGTCTGTCGGACCGCGCCCAGGCGGAGGACGCCACCCAGGATACCTTCATCAAGGCCTGGCGGCACCTGGCCGACTTTCAGCGCAAGGGCGTAGCCAACGAGAAGGCCTGGCTGCTGAAGATCGCGATCAACACCTGCCGGGACTACCGGCGGACCGCCTGGTTCCGCCATGTGGACGCCCGCACGGCCCTGGAGGACCTGCCCCAGCGCCTGATGGAGGCCGAAGCGGAGGATCACGACCTGATGCTCACGGTCTGCGGCCTGCCGGATCGGTATAAACAGGTTGTTCTGCTGTATTACTATCACGGGCTGACCGAGCAGGAGACGGCCGATTCCCTTGGCCTGTCCCTGGCCACGGTGAGCCGCCGGCTGCGGAAGGCCGAAGCGCTGCTCCGCGCCGCGCTGGAGGGAGGTGAGCAGGATGCGTGATGAAATGCTGGCAAAGAAGCTTCGTCATGCCCTGGACGCAGAGCTGTCCGGCCTGTACCCGTCCGCGCTGGATCGCAGCCGGATCCTGGACAACGCGATCGGAGGAAGAAAAGTGAAACGCAAACTGACGGTCGGCCTGGTGCTGGCCATTGTGCTGACCCTGATCACCGCGGCCGCCGTGGCCGTGACCCTGGCCCTGCTGACTCCCCAGGAGGTGGTGGAGCAGGTGGCCGTGCCCAACGCCCGGGGAAACGACGCGGAATGGCGCGTCAACACGGATTTCTCGCCCGAGGAGTTGGCAGCATTCATTCAGGCGCTCAGCGAGAACGGCTTCACGCTGGACGAGAACAGCCGGATCATGGAAGCCATCCGCAACGGGGAGGGCTACGACGAGGAAGAAACCATCATGGCCGTGTGCCGGCAGGCCTTCGGCGGGACGATCGACGAGTGGACCATCGCCCAGCGGCACTGGTTCTGGGATATGATGGTGCAGATCGGCTGGACGGACAGCAACAACGAAGATCTTCCCGGCCCCGACGATCTGAAGGAGGAGGACGCCCGAGCCCGGATGCTGGCGGCCATTCAGGCCGAATACGGGCCGGACCTGCCGCTGGAGGACCGGGAGCAGTATCTGACGACCATCGCCTATTTCGCAGGCGGCACGGAGGACGGCGCCTTCTGGTCGCTGAATGTAATCCCCAGAGACCACGGCTGGGGACACTATTACAGCGCCGCGCTGGACAAAGCCGGCAAGGTGGTGGACGTGACCCATCATGAGCAAGCGCAGCCCGACCCGGAGGAGCTGCCGCCGGAGCCGGTCTACACCCTGACGGAGGCGGACGCCGTTCACCTGGCCGCCGAGGCCATCCGCCGGGAGACCGGCGTGAGCGGCGCGCCCCTGGAGGACGAGGCGAAATACCGCCGGGTCGTCCATCAGGCCCGGCAGGGCGCGGCCGTATGGCGCATCAACTTTGTCAGCCTGACCGTGGAGGGCGGCTTCTGCGCCACCGAGGTGGATGACGCCGCCCGTGCGGTGACCATCGAAAGCGCAGACGTAGGCCCCATCACGGCGGACAACATCCTGGGCCGCTACCGCGCGGCCAACGGCTGGTATGACGAATGGGACAGCACGGTCTGGGCGGAGATCGCCGAGCGGGCCGCGGGCCTGCCCGAGCCTGTCACCATGGAGGGGAAGATCGTGAAGGCCACGCCCTGGATCGCCTGGCGCGAAGGCCTGCTGAACCGCGAGGAGGCGGAGAAACAAGCCTTCACGCAGACCGGCGTCCGCATGGGCGACGTCAACTGCGCCTGTCTGATTGACAACACCCCCAACCCCACCTGGAAGTTCCGCCTCCTGCCCTGGGACGGGAGCTATCAGGACTCCATCGTCGTGGAAATCGACGCGGTCACCGGCGAGATGACGGATCTGGACATGTACAAGAGCGACTACGGCGAGCTGGAGCCCAGCTTCCACATGGTGACCCTGCACCGGATCTGGGCGCGGCTGGAGCTGGCGGAAAACGGCCCGCTGTACCTGGCCCGGCTGGCGATCCTGCACAAGTTTGCCGACATGGGCTACGACATGCCCGAGGTGGACGACCTCCCTGTCTTCGATCAGCGGTACTGGGTGCCGGAGGTCAGCGGCCGCGTGATCCGTTTCCGCAGCCTGTGGCGCGAGCATCCGGACTATGAGGTGGAGCTGGACGAGAGCGGCGTGCCCGTCCGGGTGGAGGAGCGGCCGTCCAGCGGCACGGACCCGCTGCCCCCGGAGCTGGACCGGGAGAGCATCGACGAAGCCCTCTACGACGTGAACAGCGTGGCGATGGCCCGGGCCCGGGAGGCCTACGGCATCAATTCCCTGCTTTGGCCCCTGGAGGTTCAGGCGGAGGTCTATCCCAGCGAGAGCCGCGGCGTGCCCCGGGAGGGCGAGATGACGCCGGAGGAAGCCATTGCCTTCGCCCGGGAGCAGCTGCCCCCGGAGGCCGGAGATTTCCCCGAGCCCGGCCAGGTGGGCGTGATGCTCTGCCGCCTGGACGAGGGCACGGAGGAGGAGTTCACCCGCTGGACGATCTTCTTCATGCCGGATGGCAAGCCCGTCGACTGCTGGCGGGTGACCTTCGTGGACAAGGGCCGCGACCGTTTGGGCCCCTGCGTGGACGTCCACGCCCCGGGGGATGAAGGAAACGGGTAAAACCAAGGGAGTGCGGGCGGAATCCCGCGCTCCCTTCTCTGTATACGATTGTCTTGATCTTTCTCTTTCCTTTTTGTGCGGTTCGTGCTATGATGAAAGCGGCAGCAGACTCCATGCACGAAAGGAGGAGGTCAAATGGAAAGCACTGCTGTATTGAGCAGTTTTGACAAATATACGACTTTCTCCTACGGAGACAAAACCCTGACGTTCCGGACGTGTGACGGACTTGAACGGTATCTGAAAGTCCTGACCTGGGATCATGGTTATCTTGAAGTCCTCGCAAAGTATCGGCAGAAGGATCAGCCCATTGAAGAATACATTGATCTGGAGCCGATCCTGGACAGCCTGTATATGAACAAGAACAGCTTTCTGGATCCGATCAAGGAAGTGAGGATTGAGTATAACAAAGTATGATTTCGGCGGAGCATCTATTCAGTCGGAATGTTTGCTTGGGCTGAAACCTCTCTGTCGCTGCGGCGACATCTCCCCTTTCAGGGGAGACAAAGGTTTATAGTTACTCAAAGCCTCCCCTGAAAGGGGAGGGGAACCGCTTGCGGTGGAGGGGTTTCTCTCCACGACTGAATAATTTCTCGGCGGCAATGATTTCTATCGCGGGTAAACGTTTTTCCCTGCCTGCATCTCCAAGAGTGAAGACGCGGCGCACAATCTTACCCGATATAAAGCAAAGGGCCCGGCAGCGCGCCGGGTCCTTATTCATTCCTCGTCTTCCGACAGCTTGATCCCGCCGATGAGGATGCCGCGGAAATCTGCGTCCTCCTTCACGCAGGCCATGCAGTTGTCGCAGATCTTCTCCGGGTCATACTCGCAGCGGCAGTCGCCGCATGCAATGCATTCCTCCCGGTCCTCATAGAGGATGCAGGGCTTTGCCATGTCCGCGCCTCCCCCGCTCACAGGTCGATGAACTTCTCAAATTCCGGCAGGATGCCGATGCCGTCGGGATAGTGGGCGGCAAACTGCGGCACCGCGTGGCTGGGAAAGCTGTTGCCCTCGATGAAGGTGGGGCCGTCGGGCGTGATGGCCACGTCCCAGGCCACGAAGCGCATCTGGGGCACCTTTTTCGCCGCCTCCAGGCACATGGCCTTGGCTTCCTCCCAGTAGGGGATCGTGAAGCCGACAATGGGCGTGCCGGTAATGGGATGCCGTTCATAGCGGTTGCCGGCCTTGTCCGCGCCCACCGTCAGCAGCGTGCCGCTGTCCAGGTCGATGCGCGCCGCCATGCCCCCGCAGTCCACATTGTCCATCACCTTGCCATTGCCGATGCGCAGGAAGGCGTAGACGATGCCCTGCTTTTTGTCGCCCAGCAGGGTGGCGATGCGGCAGGTGTTCACCGAGGTGGGGCACATGGCCGCCATCACCGGGTGCTGCACCACGATCTCCTCAAGGATGCCGATGCCGTCGTCCTTCAGGCGCCTGAGGAAGGCCTCGGGGCCGTCCTGCCAGTCCGCCTTCGTGTACTTTTGAATGCCCTGGCCGCTCGAGCCCTCCAGGGGCTTGCCGATGAGGGCGTCAAAGTCCGCCGTCAGCGCCGCAAGCTCCTCCGGCTTCGTCCCCTCGCTGATCAGCAGCCATTTCCGGGGGATCCATTCCCGGAACAGCGTGTTGAACTGGGTCTTGTCGTCAAAGAAGTGCCAGAAGGCCTTGTCGTTCATCCGGCGGACGATGCTGTTGGAGATGCCCCGGGTGATCACCGTCCGGCGCTGGGCGTCGTTCAGGTTCCACATCTCGGCGATCTTGTAGTCCATGTAGCCGGCGTTGTATTTCACGGCGCAGCGCAGCATGTCGCACAGGAGGCTGACGCGGCCCTTGCCGCTGCGCTCCTTGATCACCTTGGTGGTAGCCCACATGCGCTTCCAGTCCAGACGCACCAGGCGCTTGAAGAAGAACCCAAGTCTGCTCATCGCTCGCAGCCCCAATCTTGTTAATTCGGAATTCGGAATGCGGAATTCGGAATTGAGAACGAAGGTTAATTCGGAATGCAGAATTCGGAATGCGGAATGA
>CAMKAE010000035.1 GCA_946410395.1 uncultured Clostridia bacterium | reverse complement strand
GGCTCTTCCGGAGCGACGGGGCCCACATGGTTGGGATTGATGTAGGTGAAGGTCGGCTGCTTGTCGCCAGGATAGGTGTAGACAAAGCCGTCCTGGGTGGTGAGGCCGGTGATGGTCAGCGTCACCACGCCGATCTCCTGGCTGGGCTGGGCGTAATTGGAGAAAGTGAAGCGGCCGTGGGTAGTGGTGCTGAAGGCCCTCAGCGGCTCCGCGTAATAGCCGTTGAACGTGTTCTTGCCGTTCTTGTTCACGGGCAGCGGGTTGTCATAGAGGTCCAGGCACTCCACATGGATGTCGAAGCGGGCGAAGTCCATGCTCGTCCAGTTGGCCACGGTGAGCTTGATCTTGTTGTCCTCCAGGTACACCGTCTGGATCTCCAGGGCGTTCAGGAAGGAGTCGACCTTCACGGTGCAGGTGGTGGTATAGCCGCCGTCCTCGGTGATGCCGGTGAGCGTCGCGATGCCGTAGCCCTTGCCGTGGATCGTGGGCCGGTTGGTGGTGCCGCTGACCGTGACCACCGACGGATTGTCGCTGAACCAGGTCATGTTGGTGTTGTTGGCGTCGGCGGGCTCCATCACGGCCTGGATGCGCTGGCTGTAGCCGTACTCCACGGCCACCATTTCCTCTTTCATGTGCACGCCCAGCACCGGCTGGATCACCTCACACTTGATCCGGGCGGTCTTGTCGGAGCCGTCGGCGGCCTTGACGATGATGTTGCACTCGCCGCGCTTGACCGCGGTCACGACGCCGTCCGGGCTCACCGTCGCCACGTCCCGCTTGCTGCTGGTGAGGGTGACGGACTTGTCCGTGGCGTCCGCAGGAGCCACGGTCCAGCTCACGGGGAAGGTGTCCCCGACCCGCAGGATCAGGGTGTCCGGGGAGGCGGTGATGCCGGTGACCTTCTGCACGACGGTGACCGGGCAGGACGCCTGGATCGCGCCGTTCTCATGGCTGGCCGCGATGATCACGGTGCTGCCGGCCTTCTGGCCGGTAACGCGGCCGCTCTCGTTCACGGTAGCGATGGCCGGGTCCAGGCTGGTCCAGGTGATTTTCTTGTCGGTGGCGTTGGCGGGCACAACACTGCCCGTGACCGTGGTGGAGCGCCCGGTGTCCACCTTCACGGAGGTGGGCTTGAGGGTGATGCCCTCCACGTGCTGGCCCACGGTCACCGTGACCCGGGTGGACTTGTTCGAGCCGTCCGTCGCGCGGATGGTGATCTCCGCCGTGCCGCGGGTCAGGCCGTGCACGGTGCCGTCGGCGTCCACCGTGGCGATGCGCGGGGAATCGCTGGTGAAGGTGACCTCCTGCACGTCCGCGTCCGCGGGAGACACGGTCCAGCCCAGGCGGACCGTCTCACCCGCATAGGTCATGGCGGTCTTGCTGTCCGGGGTAATACCGGTCACCTTCTGGATCACGGAGACCGTGATGCTGCCGCAGACGCTGCTGTCCGAAGCGCTGGCACAGGTGATGACCGCGCTGCCGCGCTTCACACCGGTGACTCTGCCGTTGTTGTTCACCGCAGCCACGGCGGGATCGGAGGAGGTCCAGACCACGTTCTTGTTGTTCGCGTTTTCAGGCAGTACCGTGGCCGTCAGCGAAATGCTTTCTCCCGCTGCCACGGAGGTGCCGCGAACCGCGTTGACGGTGATGGCCGTGGGCTGCTGCTCTACCCGGACGGTGATCTCGCTGGAGCGCCTGGAGCCGTCATTGGCGGTGGCCTTGATCCGGCCGGTGCCCTTGCTCAGACCCGTCACCACGCCGTTGGCGTCCACGGCAATCACCAAGGGGGTCGAGGTGCTCCAGGTGACGGAGGTGATGGTCGCGTTGGCGGGGTTCACCGTCACCGACGCCTGGGCCGCGCCGCCCACGCCGATGGACGCCGGGAGCACCGTCGCCGTCAGGGACTTCACCGGCTGCACGCACAGCACGTGGTAGCGCTGCTGCACCTCGGGGCAGATCTCCGAGGCCACCGTGAGGATGCACTCGCCCGGGCCCTCGGGAACCACGTTCCGGCCGCGGATCCGCAGCAGGTCCGGCACGTCCGCCGTCACGGTAAAGGTCTTGCTGCTGGCGTCACTGGGGGTCAGGGTGGCGCTGATGGTGTATTCCGAGCCGGCGGAGAGCACCAGCACGGGCAGCAGGGCGTCGTCCGCGTGCTCCTCGTCAAAGGCCAGGGTCAGCAGACCCGCCAGGGACGGATCGTCCGGCGGCAGCACCGTCAGGTTTTCCTCCTTGACCTGCAGGCCTGTCACCGCGCGCATCACGGCCAGGTTGGCGCTGGTGACCTTGTTGAGGCCATTGACCTTGCAGGTAGCCCGGATGGTGGTCTCGCCCCGGGTCAGAGCCCGGATCGTGCCGTTCGCATCCACGGTGGCCACCTTCGGGTTGGAGCTCGTCCAGGTGACCTGCGCCGAGGCCGCGGCGCCGGAGCGCTCCAGGGTCAGGGTCAGTTCGTCGCCTTCCATCATCTGAAGCTTATGCTCCGCAAAGGTAAAGTCTGCGTCGGCCAGCGCCGCCGTCCCCGTCAGCAGGGCCAGCGCCAGCGTCAGCATCATCAAAAGGAAGCGCTTCATACACTCAATCCCTCCTCGATTCCTGTGAGAATTCAGCGTTTTCCCATTCATGGTGTTAATAGTATTACATACTATTTATGGTTATTTCGGTGTCGCGGGCAAACGCCGCCCCTCCACCATGTTCAGTATACGTCCAACCCCACTTTTCCGCAAGATGCTCCCGCCACTTTTACAAACCGCGCGCCGGATGAAAACCTTGCCGTTTTGCGTTAATTGTTGTAGAATATGCACCGAAACGAAGGAGGTACCCCATGAAACACCGTTTGATGACGCTGCTCCTCGCTTTCATCCTGATCGCGAATCTGTCTGTCGCCGCGTGCGCGGAGGCCGGGGAAGCCGAAGCGCCCGCGGAGCCCGCCCTGGCCGACTGCGGCCTGGACCTGGGGACCGCCTCCGTCCACTGGCCGGAGCTGCGGGGCCTCCCCGACGCGGAGATTCAGGACGCCCTGAACGCGCAGCTGCGCGCCGCCGCCGACGCGGACACCCTCACCGCCCGCATGGCCCTGGTGATGAGCGCCGAGCCTCCGCTGACCGTCTCCTGGGAGGGGGATGTGCGCGGCGGCGTGCTCTCCGCGGTGATTTACCGCGAAGGTCCGCTGACAGACGACCGCTTCCGCAGCGTGTGGGCCGCGGTGAACGCGGACACCGCCACCGGCGAGGCCATCGCCCTCCGGGACCTGTTCACCGACCCGGACGAAGCCCTGCCGTATATCGAGACCTGGCTGGAGGACGACATCGCGTGGGGGCTCAGCGACCACCTGATGAACAGCGAGCTGACGCCCCTGCCGGAGGTCTTCGCCATCACCCCCGAAGGGCTGACCCTGTACTACAAGACCAATGCCCTGTCTACCCTCAGCGACCGGGCGGGCGCCGTCACCCTCGACTGGGCGCCCCTGGCGCCCTGGCTGGACCTGCGCGAGGACGGCATCCTGGCCCGCTTCGGCGTGAAGGACATGCTGACCCCCGACGCGTCCGCCCTGACGGAAGCCCTCGCCGGGGGCAGCCTGCCGGGGATCCCCGCCGCCCTGGGCGATGACGTCCGGGCGCTCGTGGACCGCTATCACCTGCTGGCCGACCCGGATTTCTATGACGGTGGCCGCTACGTCCAGCTGGAGGACAGCCGCTTCCGGGACGTTTTCCTCATGACGGACGCCCTGTCCGGGAAGCAGTTCGACGGCAGCACCGTCCTCGGCCTGCGGACGGACCGCTTCGGCCTCCTGGGTCTGATCACCGGCGCCACCGTCCGCGAGGAATGGCGGACCCTGCTGGGCGAGCCCTACGCCTCGGTGGAACTGGACAGCGCCGCCGCCGAGGCCATGCGCCTTGTCCCCGGCACCAGCGACTACTATCACTGCGGGGAGCACATCCTGCAGCTGCATGCGGATGAGGAGGACGTTCTGCGGAGCATCTTCCTGCTCCCCTGATCCCATCACGAACGGAGGATTCCATGCCGAAGAAAAACCGGAACCAGCCGAAGACCTACTCGGAGGGCAGCATTGCCGCCGGGCTGATCATCGGCACCCTGCTGATCGCGCTGGGCGCGGTGATCCTGATCACCGTGCTGGGCGCCGTCCGGGGCGGGGTCTTCGATGCCATCCGGGAAACCGTCTATCATCTGGCCGGTGTCACCGCGCCGGTGCTGGCGGTGCCTTTCATGTGGGGCGGCGTCCTGCTCTGGATCGGCACCCGCCGCCGGGTCAGCCCCCGGCCGTTGCTGCTGTTCACCCTGGTCTGCCTGCTGATCTGCGCCTTCATCGAGCTGATCGCCGTCGTCTCCGGCAGCCGGGACTACCTGATGAATCAGGTCTGGAACATCGCGCAGAGCATGGACGCCGGAACCACGCTGCCGAACCTGCTGTCCCGGGCTTCGGATTTTGCGCTGATCAACGGCGTTCCCTACAGCGGCGGCGTCATCGGCTACCTGATGGCCTTCCCGCTCTGGAAGCTGCTCGGGCCCGTGATGGCCGCCATCCTGGATGCCTTCCTGATCATCGGCGCGGTGCTGGCGCTGTTTCGTTTCAGGCCCAAGGCCTTCATGGCCTGGCTGAAGCGGCACATTGAGGCCCGCAACGCGAAGCAGGACGCCAAGGAGCAGCAGCGGCAGCAGGCTGTGTGGATGAACCGGCAGCAGCCCGCCGCGGAGGCGGTCGCCGCGCCGGATCCCCGCTGGGAGGCCGCCCGGCAGCCCCAGCCGCAGCGCACCGGCTTCCAGCCCGTGCCGGAGGAGACGCACTGGACGCCCCCGCCCGCCGACCTGCCGCCCGCCGCGGAGGAGGAGACGCCGCGGACCCGCAAAAAGCCCTTCATCAGCCGTATTTTCGGCGGCAGCTATGAGGAGGAGCTCCCGGAGGAGGAGGCCCCGGTCTCCCTGCGCGCCTCCCGCCGGCCCGTCCGGGAGGAGGCCCCGGCCGACGCGGCGGACAATCCCTACCGCCGGCCCGCGGCGCCGCCGACGGAGGAGCCCGCGGTGACCCCCGCGCCGGTGCGCTTCACCTTCGCGCCGGAGCCCGAGCCGGCTGCCCCGGAGGAGTCTCCGCGCACAGCCCCTGCAGCACCCACGCGCCCGGATCCGGAGCCTGAACCCACGCCCAGCGACGCCGCTCACAACGAATCCGGCGCGCCAACGCGCCGGCGCCGCAGCGCCACCCACGCCGCAGCCCCGGAGAAGCCCGCCGCGCCGGCTGCCCCCAAGCCCTCCTGGACCGACGACGACGACCGGCCCCCGTGGGAGGAGCCCCCGGTCAAGCCGGATTCCTCCCGGATGCCCGTGCTGCGCGACCAGAGCGCCTCCACCGGCGAAAAGCTGAACATCAAGCCCGTCCGCGAGGGCGAGAAAACCCTGGGCGGCAAGAAGAAGGCCGGGGAGAAGCCCCGCCAGCTGTCCATGTACGTCTACCCCGACATCGGCATGCTGAATCCACCCAAGCCCCCCGTGGGCATCAGCGCCGAGGAGGACGCCATGCGCGCCCGCAAGCTGGAGGAGACCCTTGCTTCCTTTAAGGTGGACGCCGCGGTGCGCCATATCACCCACGGCCCCGCTGTGTCCCGCTTCGAGCTGGAGCTGGCCCCGGGCATCAAGGTGAGCAAGGTCACCGGCCTCGGGGACAACATCGCCATGAACATGGAGGCCAAGAGCGTCCGCATCGAGGCCCCGATCCCCGGCAAATCCCTGGTGGGCATCGAGGTACCCAACCGGGCGGTGTCCACCGTCACCCTGCGGGAGCTGCTGGAATCCCCGGCCATGCAGGAGGCCAAGGACCCGCTGACCGTGGCCCTCGGGCGCGACATCGCCGGCACCCCCATCGTCTGCAACCTCTCGAAGATGCCCCACCTGCTCATCGCCGGCGCCACGGGCTCCGGCAAGTCCGTGTGCATCAACGCCATCATCAACTCCCTGCTCTACCGCTGCTCGCCGGCGGAGGTCCGGCTGATCCTGGTGGACCCCAAGGTGGTGGAGCTTCAGTGCTACAACGGGGTTCCGCACCTGCTGCTGCCGGTGGTCAGCGATCCCCACAAGGCCTCGGCCGCCCTGGAGTGGGCCGTGGACGAGATGATGCTGCGCTACAACAAGTTCAAGACCGTGGGCGTGCGCAACATCGACGGCTACAACAGCCACCTGCCCGCAGGCGAGGAGAAGATGGCCCGGCTGGTCATCATCATCGACGAGCTGGCCGACCTGATGATGGTCTGCAAGCGCGACGTCGAGGAGCGCATCTGCCGTCTGGCCCAGCTGGCGCGCGCGGCGGGCATCCACCTGATCGTGGCCACCCAGCGCCCCTCCGTGGACGTCATCACCGGCCTGATCAAGGCCAACATTCCCAGCCGGATCGCCTTCAAGGTCACCTCCTACGTGGACAGCCGCACGATCCTGGACGGCAACGGCGCCGAGCAGCTGCTGGGCTGGGGCGACATGCTCTACAAGCCCATGGGCTCCTTCACCCCCACCCGCATCCAGGGCTGCTTCCTATCCGACGACGAGGTCAACAGCGTCACGGACTTCATTCGCTCCACCTGCCCGGCAGACTACGATCCGGAGCTCATCGACCGGCTCGAGCATGCCGGAGACGAGCCTGCGGACCTGCCCTCCACCGACGATTTCGCCGCCGACGAGGGCGGCGGGGGCGACACGAATCTGCTCGCCCAGGCCATCGAGATGGCCGTGCAGGACGGCCAGGTCTCCACCAGCATGGTGCAGCGGCGCCTGCGGGTGGGCTACTCCCGCGCGGGCCGTCTCGTGGACGAGATGGAAAAGCGCGGCATCGTCTCCGCCCAGGACGGCTCCAAGCCCCGCCTGTGCCTGATCTCCCGCGAGGAATTCGAGGAGATGAAGGCCGGCGGCGAGCTGCGCTGAAAAAGTTTCACAAAAATAATCCCCGTCTCCGGGAACAAACGGAAATCCCCTGCGTCTGAGGATCAGCAAGGGAAAAACCTGCGGAACCGGAAACGGGGATATCTTATATGAAGCAAGAGAGGTGCAGACCATGAAAAACACGTTTGTGAAGCTCATCACCGCCCTGCTGGCCCTGATGCTGGCCCTGCCCTGCGTCAGCGCCCTGGCGGAGGCCCACGCCTTCAGCCGCATCTGCAAGCTCAACGACCAGGGGGACGACGTACGCGCGATCCAGGAGCGGCTCATCGCGCTGGGCTACCTGGAAGGGGAAGCCACCGGCGTCTTTGACAAGGACACCGAGGCCGCACTGCTGGCTTTCCAGGACATGAACGGCCTGCTGGAGACCGGCATGGCCGACGCCATCACCCTCGGCGTACTCTTCTCCGAGAGCGCAAAGGAAAAGGATTACTGGGCCAAATACGCCAATTACGGGCTGTATGACGTGGAGGTGGAGGAAGCCACGGAGAGCGGTGCCTTCTACGCCGAACCTGCCATGGGCATGGCCATGATGCCCGTGGCCACCGCCATGCCCAAAGCCGGCTTCAGCGCCGAGGAGTACAGCCGCGTCAGCGAGCCCGGCTTCACCTCCGCCATGGGCAGCCAGCTGAGCACGTTCTCCGTGGACGTGGACACGGCCGCCTACGCCCAGATCCGGGCGAAGATCCTCCGCGGTGAGCGCGTGCCCGCCGACGCGGTGCAGGTAGAGCAGATGCTGAACTATTTCTCCTACGACTACGCGGGACCCGCAGACGGCGAGCCCTTCGGCGTAACCATGGAGACGGCGAAGTGCCCCTGGAACGAGGACGCCCTGCTGCTGCTCATCGGCCTGCAGGCTGAGGCCGTCCGGGATGAGAACCGCCCGGATTACAACCTGGTCTTCCTGATCGACACCAGCGGCAGCATGTACGGCGAGGACCGGCTGGACCTGGTCAAGCGCGCCTTCATGCTGATGCTCGATGCGCTCAAGCCCACCGACACCGTGTCCATCGTGGCCTACGCCTCCATGGACCGCGTGGTGATCGAGGGCGTACCCGCCTCCGAGAAGACCCGCATCATGGAAGCCCTGAACAGCCTGGAGGCCCACGGCTCCACCAACGGCTCCGCCGGCCTGACCCGCGCCTACGAGATCGCGGACCGCTATGCCCGGGAGGGCTCGGTCAACCGCATCCTGCTGGCCACCGACGGCGACCTGAACGTCGGCCTCACCAGCGAGGGCGACCTGGCGCGCCTGGTGCAGGAGAAGAAGGAAGCCGGCGTCAAGCTGACCGTGCTGGGCTTCGGCTACGGCAACTACAAGGACAACAAGATGGAAGCCCTGGCCCTGTACGGGGACGGCAACTACTGGTACATCGACACCGTCTACGAGGCCCGCAAGGCCCTGGTCACCGAGGCCGGCGGCACCTTCCTCACCGTGGCCGAGGACGTGAAGCTGCAGGTGGACTTCAACCCCGCGAAGATCGCCGCCTTCCGCCTGGTGGGCTATGAGGACCGGGTCATGGCCGCCGAGGATTTCGCCAACGACGACGTGGACGGCGGCATGATCGGCAGCGGCCACCAGGTCACCGCCCTGTACGAGATCATCCCCGCGGGCAGCGACGCCGCCCCCGACGATCCCCAGAGCCGCTACGGCACCTTCGTCCCGGGCAACTCCGCCGAATGGCTCACCCTGAGCATCCGCGCCAAGACCCCCGGCAGCGAAGTCAGCAATCTCTACTCCTATCCCTTCCTCCCCGAAGACGAGCCCGGAGAACCCGCCGGCAACATGCGCTTTGCCGCCGCCGTGGCCGAGACCGCGCTGCTGCTGCGGGACAGCGCCCACAAGGGCAGCGCCTCCTACCAGAACGTCCAGGCCCTGCTGCAGGGCTGCGACGTGGCCGGGGACGTGTACAAGGAAGAGTTTGTCTACCTGGTGAACCTACTGCAGCGGCAGGAGGAGCTCCCCCGCTGAGCGCCGGAAACACAGATCACGAGGCCGCCTCCGGGCGGCCTTTTTGCGTGGGGAGAGGGAACGGACTCACCCCGCCGCTTCACCGGCCGCCAGCGCCTCCTCCACCCGGCGCAGGCTCTCCAGGCGTGTGAAGACCGGGTAGCCGGTCTGCCTGTCCGGGCGGGTCAGGCCGTGGGCTGCCTCCTCCTGGCGCTCCTCCCGGATGCCCGACGCCCGCAGCTCCGCCGGGGTGCAGCCGAAGATCTGCTGGAAGCCCCGGTTCATGTACTTCAGGTCCGAGAAGCCGCAGGCCATGCTGATGTCCGACAGAGACTGATCCGTCCCGATCAGCAGCGCCACCGCCCGGCGGCAGCGGAGCCCCTGCAGGTAGCTCTGGAAGGACATGCCCATCTCCTCCCGGAAAATGTGGGACAGATAGGACAGCGTCAGCCCCTCCCGCTCCGCCAGGTCCGAGAGCAGCAGCTTCTCCCCCATGTGGGCGTCAATATAATCCGTCAGGCGCTGGATCCGGGCCTGGCGGGTGTTGGCCTGCTGCAGTTCCTGCTCCGAAAGCACGGCGTGCGGCGCGGTGGCGAGCAGCAGGGCCATCAGGCGGTTGATGCCGGCGGCGCAGATCAGCTCGTACCCCGCCTCCTGGGCGAAATAGCTGCGGGCGGTCTCCAGCAGCAGGCGCCGCAGCGCCCGGGCGGCCTCCTCCCCGATGCTCCCGTCCATCAGGTCCGTCCGGTCGAAGCGCACGTGCTCCGCCCGGGGAAAGTACTGGTGGAAGAACGAGAGGGGCAGCTGCAGGTCCACATAGCAGTAGGGCGCCCGGATGGACCGGGTGCGCAGCTCGTGGCACTGAAAGGGATTCGTGACCCACAGGCTGTCCGGCGGCAGCAGGCAGTCGGCGCCCGCCGTGATGAACCGGGGCCGTCCGCTGAGCACCAGGCCGAGCTCCAGCTCCCGGTGGCTGTGGGGCATGACGTAATGGGCCTTCCCCACCGTGAATTTAAAATTTGTCGTGTCATATTGGATGATTTCATAGACATTTTCAGGCAAATTCAGCACCTCCTGACACATCCATCATACCACGCGATCGCAAACTTGTCACCCTTTTTCCGTAAGAAAGTCCTTCCTGGAACCCCCAAAGCATGGTATGGTGTGTCCCGGTCGAAAGACCGCAGTGATTCCAGAAGGAGGTATGCAATCATGGATATGCTGCTGAAAGAAAACAAAAACAGCTTCGCGATGAAATATATTCTCTCCGAAGATGTGGAGACCGGTGAACTCCGGAACGACCTGCTCGAGAGCCGTTATTACGGAAAGGCTCCCGCCCGGCGGAAGGAAACGGTCTCAAAGAAACAGCGCATGGCCGACCTGGCCTGGGAGCGCTTTGTGGCGCGGCAGTCCCTGCGCACGCGGGGCAGCCGGCTGAAGGCAGCCATGACGGCCCGGCTGAGCTGAGCCGCCGGACGGGCGGACGCGGTCATCGCGCCCGCCCGTTTTTTTCGTTCCGCCTTGCGCAAAACCGGTTTTGTGCTATACTTTCCGGGAAAAAGATCGTATGGAGGAATGGATATGCCCACAAGGCCCCTGATCGGCATCACCCCGCAGTTCAGCCCGGAGCGGGGCGGGGTGTGGTCCCTGGACTCCTATGTGAAGGCCGTGCGGGCCGCCGGCGGGATGCCGGTGATCCTGCCGGTGGACGCGGATGAGGCCGAAGCGGCTGCCCTGTGCGGGCGGCTGGACGGCCTGCTGCTCTCCGGCGGGCCGGACATTGATCCGGTCCTCCTGGGCGAGGAGCCCCGAACGGACACCCTGGTGATCTGCCCCGAGCGCGACGCCCAGGAGCTGCCCCTGGCCCGGCTGGCCGTGGCCGCCGACCTGCCGCTACTGTGTGTCTGCCGGGGCGTGCAGGTCCTCAACGCCGCCCTGGGCGGCAGCCTGTGGCAGGACCTGCCCTCGGAGCATCCCTCGGACATCCTCCACCGCCAGAGTGAACCCGCCACCCAGACGAGCCACACGGTCGCCGTCGCGGCGGACACGCCGCTGCATGTCCTGACCGGCAAGGCTGTCCTTTCCGTCAACAGCCTGCATCACCAGGCCATCCGCGAGCCGGCCCCCTGCCTGCGGGTCATGGCCACGGCCCCGGACGGCGTCGTCGAGGCCGTCTGGCACCCGGGCAGGCGCTTCGTCTGGGGCGTGCAGTGGCATCCGGAGCGGCTCTGCGAAGCCGACCCGGACAGCCGGGCCCTGTTCCGGGCCTTCGTCGCTGCCGCAGAAAAGACTGTACAAGCCGCACGGGATCGGGTATAATGATCTTTGATCATCAACGAAGGAGGCCTTTCCCCATGCCAAGCGACCGCATCCGCTATATCGGCGTCAACGACCATGAAATCGACCTGTTCGAGGGCCAGTACGAGGTGCCCGCGGGCATGAGCTACAACAGCTGGGTGATCCTCGACGAAAAAGTGTGTGTCCTGGATACCGTGGACCGCGCCCAGGGCAGCGTCTATCTGGCGGAGCTGGAGAAGGCGCTGGCCGGCCGCAAGCCGGACTACATCGTGGTCTCCCACGTGGAACCCGACCACGCCTCTTCCCTGCAGCTGTTCCTGGACAAGTACCCGGGCGCCGTCGTGGTGGGCAACGCCAAGACCTTCCAGCTGCTGGAGAACTACTTCATCCTCGAGGGCGTGGAGCGCCTGACGGTGAAGGAGGGCGACACCCTGCCCCTGGGCGCCCACACCCTGCGCTTCGTCACCGCGCCCATGGTCCACTGGCCCGAGGTCATGATGAGCTATGAGGAGAGCGAAAAGCTGCTCTTCTCCGCCGACGCCTTCGGCCAGTTCGGCGCCCGCGACGCCCTGCCCGAGTGGGACGACGCCGAGGCCCGCCGCTACTACCTGAACATCGTGGGCAAATACGGCCCGCAGGTGCAGGCGGTGCTGAAGAAGGCTGCGGGGCTGGAGATCGCCGAGGTTCTGCCGCTGCACGGCCCGGACCTGAGCGGCGACGCCCTGGCCCACGCCCTGGAGAAGTACAGCATCTGGTCCACTTACGCGGTAGAGAGCGAGGGCGTCCTCATCGCCTACGCTTCCCTGCACGGCAACACCGCCGCCGCGGCGGAGCGCCTGGCAGACATGCTGGACGGCAAGGGCTGCCCGGACGTGGTGCTGGCGGACCTGGCCCGGGTGGACCCGGCGGAGGCCCTGGCCTGCGCCTTCCAGTTCGGCAAGGTCGTCCTGTGCGCCTCCACCTACAACGCGGGGCTGATGCCCTTCATGGAGGACTTCCTGCACCACCTCAAGGCCAAGAACTGGCAGAAGCGCACCGTCGGCCTGATCGAGAACGGCTCCTGGGCCCCGATGGCGGGCAAGGTCATGCGGGAGCAGCTCGCCGGCATGAAGGACATCACCGTGCTGGAGCCCGCCGTGACCCTGAAGGGCGCGCCCAAGTCCACCGATCTCCCGGCACTGGAGGCCCTGGCCGACGCGCTGATGGCCTGACAGCATTCTGTTTTAACCTCTCCACCGCAAGCGGTCCCCCTCCCCTTTCAGGGGAGGCTTCGAGTAACTTTAGACCCTTGTCTCCCCTGAAAGGGGAGATGTCGCCGCAGCGACAGAGGGGTTTGTGCCAAAGGCAAACCCACGACTGAAAAGATACAGCACAGCATCCCTAAAGGAGGAATAACGCATGAGCATTACCGGCAGTTCCGAATTCAAAAAGGCCCGCATGGCGGACACCGAGGGCGCCATGCTGAGCCAGAGCGCCTACAACGCCGTCATCGGCTTCCTGGTGCTCCTGGGCCTGGGCCTCAACTTTGCGGTCTACTTCCTGACCAGGCGCGGCGACGCCATCATGAACCTGATTGTCAGCAACAACGTCTCCCCCTGGGTGCTGATCGTGCCGGTGCTCATCGGCGGCATCGCGGGCTCCGTCATCACCCAGAAGGCCAAAACCCCCGGCGTCCGGGTGCTGGGCTTCCTGCTGATGGCCCTGGTCATGAGCTTCTCGCTGACGATCATCATGAGCGTCTACATGGGCGAGTCCATCCTGGCGGCCCTGTCCATCACCGCGGTGGTGACCGTGTTCATGATGATGCTGGCCGTGGCCTTCCCGTCCTTCTTCCTGGGCATGGGGCGCGTCCTGGGCATCTCGCTGCTCGTCTGCATCATCGCGGAGCTGGTGGGCCATTTCGCCTTCCACGCGCCCATGGACTGGATGAACTGGGTGGTGGCCCTGCTGTTCTGCGGGTTCATCGGCTTCGACTGGGCCCGGGCCCAGGCTTATCCGAAGAGCCTGAACAACGCCATCGCCTCCGCCGCGGACATCTATCTGGACGTGATCAACCTGTTCATCCGCATTCTGGAGATCATGGGGCGCAGGCGGGACTGAGCG
>CAMKAE010000034.1 GCA_946410395.1 uncultured Clostridia bacterium | reverse complement strand
TCCGTGACAAACAGATCTTTCAGCGCATTCACCCGCACGCCCCGCTGCGGCGGTTCGTCATAGCAGGCAAGAAAAGCGGGCAGCTCATCGCCGAGCTGCGCCGCCATGTTTTTCACAAACGCTTCCGGGAGTTCAGGTGTGTTCATCGGGCTGATACCTCCTGCGGCGGGGGCCCGTGGCGCCCACATCGCCGGGATCGCGCCACTGGGGCGGAATGTAGGGTGCGCTGTAGGCGTCCTTCTCATCCACCGCCGGGGCCGGCGCTTCATAGACCAGGTGCGTGACCTCGCTGCCGTCAGCGCCGATGCCGGTGATCAGGCCCTCGGCCCGGGCATTGGCGCGGGCGTCCCGCCTGCGGCGGGCGTGCTCCTCCCCGGGATCCTCCACCAGCGGAGCCGCGTACACGTCCTCCCCGGCCGGTTCCTCGTATTCCGGGGTTTCCTCCGGCCATTCCTCCCCGCGCGTCTGGCGGACAAAGGCGCGCTCCTGCCGGCGGCGCATGAAGCTGTTCCACACCCGGTAGGGTTTCCAGCGGAACAGGTAGACCGTGAGGTCCAGCGCAACGCCCAGGATGCACAGCAGGATCAGCAGGCCCTTCCAGTTAGCGGCAAGCCACCCCGGCAGCCCGCCGGAGCCCGTGCCGCCGAAAAGCCCCCACAGGGACTGCGCGATCCCGCGCAGCCAGCCCAGCAGGCTCTCGATCACGGACTGAAACTGGTTCACGGGACCGCCTCCTTCCTCTGCGATTTGCGTTCAGTTCAGCCGCCGGCCTCCATCGATGGGTCCGGCGCCGCGGTTTCCTCTGCCGCAGGGGTCTCGGCCGCAGTTTCTTCGGCCGCAGGCTCCTCGGCATCCTCCGCCATGGGCGAGGCCGTGACGGTATAGGTCACGCGGATGACGTTCAGCACCAGATCGCCGCTGCGCACCTCCATCTGGCTGGCGGCGGGGATCTCATTGCCGTCGGCGTCCACAAAGCGGAAGGGTACCTCCGCGGTGAAGGTCCCGGGCCCGCCGGGGCTCAGGGTGCTCAAGTCCAGCACAGCCTCCAGCCGGGCCAGACCCGGCGCGCCGTTAAGGACCGTGACGAAGTCCGGCTCGCAGACCGGTTCGCCGTCCAGCTGCCAGCCCTCGGGCAGGGCGCCGGTGAGCGCCGGCGTCACGGGGATCATGGGCTGGATCACCACGGTCACATCCACGCGGTGGCTGCCGCTCTCCATGGGCTTGCCGTCGGCGCCGATCCAGATCAGGCCGTCTCCGCCCTCCACGACGGCCGTCGCGCTCACCCGGACGGTCTCGCCGCAGCCGGAAATGTCCACGGGCTCCGCCAGGCGGAAGACCGAGACGGCGTCCAGCGCCTCCTGGGCTCCGGCCACGCTGATCGGGGATACCTCCGCCCGCACCACCGCGCAGCCCGCCGCCGGCGTTCCCGTGTACACGCTGTCCATGGCCGGCGTCAGGGACTTGCGGCGCAGGATGGTATAACTCAGGGGCACGGTGCTGTCGCCGTTGTTGGCGTAATTCACGCTGATCTGCAGAGCGTCCAGTTCCGCCGTGGAATAGACCGCCCCGTCCTCGCAGACCAGACGGATGGGCCAGTTGTCGCTGAAGAGCGTCCCCACCTTGCCGCGATAGGCCTCCCGCAGCTCGCCGTTCTCGTCCGTCAGGCTGTTCAGGTCCAGCACGGCCTCCACATACTTCACCCGGGCCACGATCGTTTCCGGCCCCGAAATGCTGATGGTGTCGCCCCGCAGGGTCTGCAGGCCGTCCAGATACCAGCGCGTCAGGCTGCCCTCCGTGACCGGATTGATGGCAATGCCGCCCCGGGTGATGTAGCGGTCCACGGTCAGTGTCACGGTGTCCGGCTGCAGCCGGGTGACGGTGCCGGTCTTTTCGCTCTCCCGGGTGCTGATGGGAATCTCCTGCTCACCCACCCCGCTGATGCTGCGCAGATCAATGAACGGCGCGTAATCCGCGGCGGAGGCGTTCTGGTACTCCAGCTGGGGCACGTCCGCGGTGATGGTGACCTCCGGGAGGCTCTCCAGGCCCGCGGTGACGATGTAGGCGCCGTAGCGGGTCCGGGTCGCGTTGATGGCGCCGGTGACCTCGATCGCGCCGCCGGTCATGACCTTCTGGCGGGTGAGGTTCGGGTCCTGGGTGATCAGGCCGGCCCAAAGGATCACCGCCAGCAGCAGGGCCAGCAGCTTGTAGCCCCAGTTGCGGTGAATCAGGTCCCACAAGGCGCGCAAAAACAGCGCCAGCTTGCCAGGCTCGTTGATCTCAGGCTTGCTCATGCCGGATCCGCCTCCTTCCTGAAGGCGCGCAGGAGGGCGCGGAAGCCCGTGGGCTTTTCCTCATAGATGCTCTCGAGCACCGTGCGCAGGGATACGGCGTCCAGGCCCCGGGTGATGATGCCGTCCCGGGCCACGGACATGATGCCGGTCTCCTCGGAAACGATCAGGGCCACGGCGTCGGTGGTCTCAGAAATGCCGATGGACGCCCGATGCCGGGTGCCCAGTTCGCGGCTCACCGTGTCGCTCTCGGTCAGCGGCAGGATGCAGGCGCCGGCCACCACCCGGGTGTCCCGGATGATCACGGCCCCGTCGTGCAGGGGCGTGTTGGGCTCAAAGATGTTCTCCAGCAGCGGGGCGGAGATCTGCGCATCGATGGCCGTGCCGGTGTCGATGATGTCCTTCAGGCCGGTGTCCCGCTCGAAGACCAGCAGCATGCCCACCTTGCGGCGGCTCAGGTCCGTCATGCACTGGATGATCTCATTGATCGCCCGCCCCTGCTCGTCGGAGGCCGTCGCCTCGCGGCTGCGGCTGCGGATGGCGGAGCGGCCCAGGGATTCCAAGGCCTTGCGCAGCTCCGGCTGGAAGAGCACGATCAGCACCAGGGCGCCGTTGCGGATCAGCAGCTGAAGCACCCAGTTCAGCGCCGTCATGCCCAGCAGGGTGGAGAGCACCGCCAGGACCAGCAGCAGCAACAAGCCCTTGAGCACCGCACTGCCGCGGGTCTGGCGCATGAGCAGGATCAGCTCGTAAATGATCACCGCCACGATCAGGATGTCGGCGATATCGGTCCAGCCGATGCGGTGGGTCAGGTTCCACCAGGCCAGCTGAATGGTTTGCCAGTAAGATTCCAAAGCGCATTCACCGCTTTCAAACTTTTCTCAGATAAGCATTATCCATCAAGAAACGGTATGCGCCCGAAGGTCCAGGGCGATCGGAAAGCCCTGGTCGCGGTCCGCAGACCGCGAAATCCCTTTTCTTGCCACTGAACAATCTTGACTGAGATGAGTATCAGATGTCCGGTTCGATGGAATTATACATCATGGGGGTTGCTTTGCGCAAGGCGCGCGGGGAAATTCTGTGCGCCCGCTTCCATAGAACGATCCTGCTTCGCTTTTTATTCCCTGAAATGTGCAACAAAAAACCGGGGCAAGCCCCGGTTGGGAAAACGCTCATTCAATGGCGGGATCTGGCAGCGGGATCTCCCCCAGGATGCCCCGGTACAGCTCCACATAGCGCGCCGCGGACCGGTCCCAGGTGTAGTCACCCTTCATGCCCCGCTCCTGCAGGGTGTGCCAGACGTCCTTCTCCTCGTTGTAATACTTCATCGCTCGCTCGATGACATGCAGCATGTCGTGGGCGTTGTAGTTGAAGAAGGTGAAGCCGTTGCCGTCGCCGGTGTACTCGTTGTAGGACAGCACCGTGTCGCGCAGACCGCCGGTCTCGCGGACGATCGGCACCGTGCCGTAGCGCATGGCGATCATCTGGCTCAGGCCGCAGGGCTCAAACTGGCTGGGCATCAGGAACATGTCGCAGCCGGCGTAGATGCGGTGGGCCAGGCCGGAGTCCATCGTGAAGCGCGCGGCCACCCGGCCGCGGTACTCGCTCTCCGCCCAGGAGAACAGGTTGACGTAGCGGCTCTCGCCCATGCCCAGCACCACCAGCTGGACCTTTCTGTTCATCAGGTCGCCGATGATGTAGTCCACCAGGTCCAGGCCCTTCTGGTTGCTGAGGCGGCCCACCATGCCGATGATGGGCACATTGTCATCGATGTCCAGGCCCAGCTCCGCCTGCAGGGCGCGCTTGCAGGCCGCCTTGCCGGAGATGTCGCCCACGGAGTAGTCCGCGGCGATGTGGGGATCGGTAGCCGGGTTGTATTCCACCACGTCCAGGCCGTTGAGCACGCCGTAGAGCTGCGCCTTGCGGGCACGGAGCAGGCCGTCGAGCCGCTCGCCGTAGTACGCGGTCTGAATCTCCTCGGCGTAGGACGGACTGACGGTGGTGATCAGGTCGGCGTACACCAGGGCCGCCTTCATGTAGTTGGCGCAGCCGAAACACTCCAGCTTGTCGTTGGTCCACAGGCTGTCCCCCAGGCCCAGCACGTCCTGGACCTCCTTGATGCCGAAGATGCCCTGGTACTGCAGGTTGTGGATGGTGAAGATGGCCTTCATGCCGGCATAGAAGGGCAGGTGGGCGTACTGGATCTTCAGCAGCGCCGGCACCATGCCGCTCTGCCAGTCGTGGGCGTGGATGACGTCCGGCTGGAAGCCGATCAGCGGCAGGGCGTTGAGGCAGGAGCGGCAGAAGAAGCCGAAGCGCTCGTACTCGTCGCCGCCCATGCCGTAGATGTAGGAGCGGCCGAAATAGAACTTGCTGTCCACGAAGTACCAGGTGACGCCGCTGTCCTCGAGCTTTTCAATGCCGCAGTACTGCCTGCGCCAGCCCAGCTGGACCTCAAAGTCCACCACATGCTCCATGCGCTCCACATAGCTCTGGGGGATGTGGGCGTAGAGCGGGATCATGACGCGCACGTCATGGCCCTGGGCGGCGAGCACCGGCGCCAGCGCGCCGACCACGTCGGCCAGGCCGCCGGTCTTGACAAAGGGGACGCACTCGCTGGCTGTGAAGAGTATTTTCATGGCGATTTCCTCCCGACGGTGATTTCGATAAAGGAAGCCGCGCCGCGGGATCTCAGCGGCGCGGCGAATTTCCCGGTCAGATCACCACGTTCTTGGCGATGACGATCGGGTAGGCGTCCGGGCCGATCAGCCGGGCGTTGCGCTTGATCACCGCCTGCTTGTCCAGGATGCAGTTCTCGATGTAGGCGCCGGAGTGCACCTGGCCGTCCTGCATGATGATGCAGTTCTTGATGTGCGCGTCGGGCGCGATGCGCACGCCGCGGAACAGCACGCTGTTCTCCACCGTGCCCTCGATGATGCAGCCGTCCGCCACCAGGGAGTTGATGCACTGGCCAGCATCGCCGTAGCGGGCGGGCATCTCGTCGCGGACCTTGGTGAACACCGGCAGGTCCTCCGGGAACAGGGCCCGGCGGGTCTCGGTGTTCAGCACGTCCATGTTGAAGCGGAAGAAGGCCTGCACGGAGTCGATGAGCCACACGGGGCCCTTGTACTCCCAGGCGTTGATCCTGGCCTGGCCGGTGAGGACCATGGGGATGAGGAGGTCGCGGATCAGGTCGTGATAGCCGTGGGCCACCGCCTTGTCCACGATCTGGCGCATCAGATCCCGGCGCATGATCAGCACTTCCATGAAGGTGGCTTCATTGGCGGGCTCCGTGGGGTCCTTCTCCACGTCCGTCACGCGGCCGTCCTCGGCCACGTTCAGATAGGTGCCGGCTTCCTCGCGGCGTACGGAGGGATTCTTGGTGTACATCAGCGTGATCTCGGCGCCGCTGTCCAGATGGTAGCGGATGAAGTCGCTGAAGCGGGCGTTGTAGATGAAGTTGGAGCCGGAGAACACGACATACTCCTGGCGGGAGCGGGTCAGGTAATTGGTGTTGGAGCGCAGGGCGTCCAGCACGCCGTTGTACACGCCCACATTCTCCCGGGTCAGGAAGGGCGGCAGCAAGTACAGGCCGTCGTTCTTGCCGTGCAGGTCCCACTCCTTGCCGGAGCCCAGATGGTCCATCAGGGAGTGGTAATTCTTCTGCATGATCACGCCCACGTTGCGCATGCGGGCGTTGACCATGGCGGACACAAGGAAGTCAATCACGCGGTAGCGGCCGGCCACGGGCAGGGCGGCGATGGCGCGGGTCATGGTCAGCTCGCGCAGGCGGGCGTCGTTTTCGCCGGTGTAGATCACACCCATTACGTCTTTCATGGATTTTCTACCTCTCTTCTCTGTTCGTTCCGCCTGTCAACCGAAGGTGACGGACTCGTCCACCTGCTGGCCTGCGGCCACGGAGACGCCTGCGGGGAGTTCCACTTCATAGCCCACCACGGCGATGTTGCCGGTCTCTTCGCCCACGATGCTGCCCGCGCCCACGATGGCGTCCTCCGCCACGATGGCCCGGCGCACCACGGCGCCCCGGCGGATGGTGACGCCCGGCATGATCACCGCGTCCGTCACCTTGGCGCCCTCCTCGATGGTGACGCCGGAGAAGATCACCGAGTGCTCCACGTGGCCGTAGATCTCGGTGCCCTCGGTCACCAGCGAGTCATGGACCGTGGCGCCCACGGCCACATAGTGCGGCGCGTAGCCCGGATTCCGGGCGAAGATGCGCCACTTCTTGTCGTGCAGGTCGATCGGCATCGGCGTGGTCAGCAGGTCCATGTTCGCCTCCCAGAGGCTCTCGATGGTGCCCACGTCCTTCCAGTAGCCGTCAAAGCTGTAGGACACCAGCACCTGCTTCTCCGCCAGCATCTTGGGGATGATGTTCTTGCCGAAGTCGTTAGAGGAGCTCTTGTCCGCCTCGTCCTCGGTCAGGTACTTGCGCAGCTTCTCCCAGGTGAAGATGTACACGCCCATGGAGGCCTTGTTGCTCTTGGGCTTCTTGGGCTTCTCCTCGAACTCGATGATGTTGTCATCGCTGTCGGTGTTCATGATGCCGAAGCGGGGAGCCTCCTCCCAGGGCACCTCGCGCACCGCGATGGTGGCGTCGGCCCCGTGGCGGATGTGGTGCTGCAGCATGGCGTTGTAGTCCATCTTGTAAATATGGTCGCCGGAGAGGATCAGCACGTAGTCCGGATGATACTGCTCGATGAAGGCCATGTTCTGGTAGATGGCGTTGGCGGTGCCGCGGTACCACTCGCCCACCTTGCCCTTCTGGTAAGGAGGCAGGACGAAGACGCCGCCGTTGGTCAGGTCCAGGTCCCACGGAGCGCCGCTGCCGATGTAGGCGTTCAGCTCCAGGGGCTGATACTGCGTCAGCACGCCCACGGTGTCAATGCCGCTGTTGGTGCAGTTGGACAGGGGGAAGTCGATGATCCGGTACTTGCCGCCATAGGGCACCGCCGGTTTGGCCACGCGCTTGGTCAGGATGCCCAGCCGGCTGCCCTGACCACCCGCGAGAAGCATGGCAACACAGGTCTTCTTTCTCATCATCGGGGAAACACGCTCCTTTATTCTTGATCGTTCTCCGGGGATATATCCTGCTCGGCGGATTGCTCCGCGGACGCACGTTGGGGGTTGGTCTCCGGGTACTCCTTGTCATAGGCGAACCAGACGGAGGCCATGGGCGGAACGGCCAGTTCCAGGGTGACGGGGAAATCGCCGCAGGGCCGGTCCAGGGTGTGAATGGGCGCCGGGTTGTGCTGGTCCGACCCGCCCCAGGCGTTGCGGTCGGTGTTGAGCACCTCCGCCAGCGTGCCGGGCAGCGGCAGCCCCAGGCTATAGTGCGGCCGGTACACCGGCGTGAAGTTGGTCAGGCACAGCAGGGAGCGGCCCCGCCGGTCGGTGCGCAGGAAGGCGACGATGCTGTTGTCCCGGTCGTCCACCTGCACCCACTGGAAGCCCTCCCAGCCGTCGTCCTGCTCCCAGAGGGCCGGGGTCTCGCGGTAGAGCCGGTTCATCTCGCGCACGCAGGCCTGCAGCTGCGGGTGCATGTCGTAGCGCAGCAGGAACCAGTCCAGGGGATCGTCGTGCCGCCACTCGATGAACTGGCCAAACTCCCCGCCCATGAACAGCAGCTTCTTGCCCGGGTGCGCCATCTGGAAACCGTACAGCGCCCGCAGGCCCGCAAACTTCTTCCAGATGTCCCCCGGCTGCTTGTCGAGCATGGACTTCTTGCCGTACACGACCTCGTCGTGGGAGTAGGGCAGAATGAAGTGCTCCGAGAAGGCGTACATCAGGCCGAAGGTCAGGCGGTTGTGGTGCCATTTGCGGAAGATGGGGTCCTCGCGGATGTAGGCCAGGGTGTCGTTCATCCAGCCCATGTTCCACTTGTAGTCAAAGCCCAGGCCGCCGTCCTTCACCGGATGGGTGACGCCCTCGAAGGCCGTGCTCTCCTCGGCGATCATCAGGGCCCCGGGGAAGCGCGCGTGCACGGTGTCGTTGATCAGCCGCAGCAGGGAGACCCCGTCCCGGCTGATGTTGCCGCCGTCGTTTTCGGGCAGCCACTGGCCGGGCTGCTTGCCGAAGTCCAGGTAGAGCATCGCGCTGACCGCGTCCACCCGCAGACCGTCGGCGTGAAAGCGCTCCAGCCAGAAGCACGCCCCCGACAGCAGGAACGAGCGCACCTCGGCCCGGCTCATGTCGAACAGGCAGGTCCCCCACTGGGGCATCTCGCCGCGACGGGGATCCGGGTGCTCGTACAGGCAGGTGCCGTCGAAGCGGCTCAGTCCAGCCTCATCCTTGGGGAAGTGCGCCGGCACCCAGTCCAGGATCACGCCGATCCCCGCCTGGTGAAAGCGGTCGATCAGCGCCATGAGCCCCTTCGGGTCGCCATAGCGGGAGGTGGCGGCGAAGTATCCCGTCACCTGGTAGCCCCAGGATCCGTCGAAGGGGTGCTCCATCACCGGCAGGAACTCTACGTGCGTGTAGCTCATGTCCCGCACATAGGGGACCAGCGCGTCGGCGATCTCCTCATAAGTGAGCATCCGCCCGTCGTCGGCCCGCCGCCAGGAGCCCAGGTGCACCTCGTAGATGTTCAGGGGCAGGGCGTGGGTGTCCCTCTCCGCCCGGGCCGCCATCCAGTCCGCGTCCCGCCACGCATAGCCGTCCAGGTCGCAGAGCCGGGAGGCGGTGTTGGGCCGCTGCTCCATCTGAAAGCCGTACGGGTCGGCCCGGTCGTGCCAGGCGCCGTCGGACCCCTGGACGGCATACTTGTAAGTCTTGATCTTCTCCGCCGCGTCGGGATAGGTGTAGCGGGCCGGATCAGACGCGGTGTCGAAGGCGGAGGCCTCCACCTCGCACACCCAGACGCCGTCCTCCTCCCGCCGCATCGGGCAGGCGCTCCGGTCCCAGCGGCAGAACTCGCCGATCAGGGAGACCGCCCGGGCGTTAGGCGCCCAGACGGCGAAGCGCCACACGGGCTTTTCGCTCGTGCCGGCCGGGTGCGCGCCCAGCATCCGGTAAGCATCCCCGCAGGTCCCACGATGAAAGGACGCCCATTCCTCCGCCGGCGGCGCTGCGTACTGCATAATCACACCAGCTTTCGTCCGTCGTCGTTCATCACAAAACGCCACTGCGCGCAGGGTGTGCACAGCAAAAGGTGCGTGCGCGGCCGCGTTCTTATCTCCATGCCCCTATTTTAACCACAGAATGCCCGATTCGTCAAGGCCTGTTTTCTTTTCTTTTCTCCGGCCGGCCGCGGGGGAATGCGGAATGCGGAATTCGGAATTCGGAATTCGGTTTCCGTCCGGGTGGATGCCGGCGCGGCGGGGGAAGCGCTTGACGGAAAGCCGCGCTTCCGATATAATTTCAGCAATCAAAGGAAAGGGAGGCAACCGGCATGGCGCTCAAATACAATCGCGTGCTGCTCAAGCTCAGCGGCGAAGCCCTGGGGGGCAGCGGCAACATCTTCGACTTTGAACAGGTCTCCACGGCGGCGAAAACCATCCGGCAGATGAAGGAAAAGGGCGCTCAGATCGGCATCGTGGTGGGCGCGGGCAACATCTGGCGGGGCCGGCAGGGACCGGCGGCGTGCATGGACGCGGTGACCGCGGACCAGATGGGCATGCTCGGCACGGTGATCAACTGCCTGTGCGTGGCGGACGCGCTGCGCCGGGAAGGCCTGGACGCCACCGTCATGAGCGCGGTGGACATGGACCGCTTCTGCGAGCCCTTCAACGCCATGACCGCCCGGCGCTATCTGGCGCAGGGCCGGGTGGTGCTCTTCGCGGCGGGCAGCGGCAACCCCTTCTTCTCCACGGACACCGCGGTGGCCCTGCGGGCGGTGGAGATGCAGGCCGACGCCATCCTCATGGCCAAGAACATCGACGGCGTGTACTCCGCCGATCCCCGGCTGGATCCCTCCGCCGTGCTGATCCCCGACATCACCTACGCCGAGGCCCTCGCCCGCGGCCTGAAGGTCATGGACGCCGCCGCCTTCGCCATCTGCGCGGAGAACAAGGTCCCGGTGGTGCGGGTCTTCGGCCTGGACAAGCCGGAAAACCTGGTGAAGGTCATCGAGGGCGACCCCATGGGCACCTTCGTCCATCCGTGAGCCGAAGGAGAATGCCCGCATGAACTGCAAAAACTGCGGCACCGAGCTCAAACCCGGTGCCAGATTCTGCCATCGCTGCGGCACCCCCGCCGACGAAGCGCCGGTGAGGACTCCCGCGCCCGCGGCGGGCAGCCGGGAGGTGGAGCGGCTGCTGGGCTACGCGTACCACAAGAACCGGATGGGCATGCCCAAGGCCACCGGCACGCTGGTGCTCTACGAGGATCACCTGGCGCTGATCAAGGTCAAGGGCGCTTTCGCCAAAAAGGCCCTGATCGGCGGAATCGTGGGCAATATCGCCTCCCAGTACGGCGACGAGGACGGCATCGGCCTGGACATCGCCTACACGGACATCGCCGCCGTGGAGGCGGGCGGCAGCATGATGACCAATCACTACATCCAGATCACGCCCAAAAACGGCGACAAAATCTATCTGCTGCCCACCTTCAACACCGGAAAGAACTGCCGGGAGACCGCCGATAAGATCCGGCAGCTGGCCGGTCTCTGACACGGTGATCCCGACAAACTGGCCGGGCCATGCCCGGAATCGGAGGCATCCCCCATTGAAATACCTGTTGGAGTCCCTGAAAAAATACCGGCGGCAGAGCATTCTGGCGCCGCTTTTCAAGATGCTGGAGGCGCTGTTCGATCTGCTGGTGCCCATGGTGGTGGCGCGCATCGTCAACGATGGCATCGGGCAGAAGGACCAAGGCGCGGTGCTGCGGCTGGGCGGCGTGCTGCTGCTGCTGGCGCTGGCGGGCCTGGCCTTTTCCGTCACAGCCCAGTATTTCGCTGCCCAGGCGGCCATCGGCAGCGCCGCCTCCCTGCGCAGCCGGCTCTTCTGGCACATCCAGCGCCTGGGCTGGGGCGAGGTGGACAGCGTGGGCACCGCCACGCTCATCACCCGCATGACCGCCGACATCAACCAGGTGCAAAACGGCGTCAACATGACCCTGCGCCTGCTGCTGCGCTCCCCTTTCGTGGTGGCGGGCGCCTTTGTGTGCGCGCTGCTGATCGACGCGAAGATCTCGCTGATCTTCCTGGGCGCCATCGCCGGCATGGGCCTCATCGTGGGCGTCATCATGCGGGTCACGTCCCCGCGCTACCGGGAGATCCAGGGCCGGCTGGACAAGGTCACCGGCGCCACCCGTGAGAACCTCTCCGGCATCCGGGTCATCCGAGCCTTCGGCATGGAGGAGCGGGAGACAGAGCGCTTCCAAAACCTGAACGCCGTCCTCACCCGGCACCAGCTGGCGGTGGGCCGCATCTCCGCCCTGATGAACCCCCTGACCCTGCTGGTGGTGAACCTGGGCATCATCCTTGTCCTGCAGGCCGGCGCGGCCGCCGTCGACAGCCCCGCCAGCCCGCTGCTCTCCGGCGAGGTCATTGCCCTGATCAACTACATGAGCCAAATCCTGGTGGAGCTGGTCAAGATGGCCAACACCATCGTGCTGGTGAGCAAGGCCTCCGCCAGCCTGCGCCGCGTGAGCCAGGTGCTCGACACCGAGCCCGCCATGCATTATCCGCAGGATGCCCCTGCAGGCAGCCCCGACGGCCCCGAGGCCGTGGCCTTCCGCCATGTGTCCCTGCGCTATCCGGGCGCGGGCGCGGACAGCCTGACGGACATCTCGCTCACGGCCATGCCCGGAGAAACCGTCGGCGTCATCGGCTCCACTGGCAGCGGCAAGACCTCCCTGGTGAACCTGATCCCCCGGTTTTACGACATCACCGGCGGATCGCTCTCGCTCTTCGGTCATCCGGTGAATGCCTGGCCGAAGGCGGACCTGCGGCGCATGGTGGGCGTGGTGCCCCAGCGCGCGCAGCTGTTCTCGGGCACCGTCCGCTCCAACCTGACCTGGGGCCGGCCCGACGCCGCGGACGCGGAGCTCTGGGAGGCCCTGGAAGCCGCCCAGGCCGCGGACTTCGTGCGCGGAAAGCCCCTGGGCCTGGACGAGCCCGTGGAGCAGGGCGGCCGCAACTTCTCCGGCGGCCAGCGGCAGCGGCTGACCATCGCCCGGGCGTTGGTGAGCCGTGCCCCGGTGCTGATCCTCGACGACAGCGCCAGCGCCCTGGACTACGCCACCGACGCCGCCCTGCGCAAGGCCCTGCGCGCCCTGCCCTGGCACCCGACCGTGTTCGTGGTCAGCCAGCGCACCGCCTCGATCCGCCATGCCGACCGGATCCTGGTGCTTGAAGACGGCCGCGCCGCGGGCCTCGGGACCCATGACGAGCTGATGGCCGCCTGCCCCGTGTACCGCGAGATCCACGAGAGCCAGTACCAGAAGGGGGATGCGCGCACATGAAGCAGAAGCTGAACATCCCGGTGCTGCGGGAAGTGCTGCGCCGCATCGGCCGCCTCCGGAAATACCTGGCCATCAGCGTCCTCACCGCCTCCGTCTCCGCCGTGGCCGCCCTGCTGGTGCCGGTCTTCTGCGGGCGCGCGATCGACGCCATGATCGGCAAAGGGCAGGTGGATTTCGCCCTCGTCGCCTCCATGGTCCTGCTGATCGCCGCGGTCACGCTCGTCAACGCGCTGGCCCAGTGGATCATGACCGTGTGCAGCAACCGCATGGCCTTCGAGGTCTCCCGCTCCCTGCGCGACGAGGCCATGAGCAAGCTCCAGCGCCTGCCCCTGAGCTGGCTGGACCGCCATCCCGCCGGAGACCTGGTCAGCCGGATGATCGCCGACGTGGACACCCTGTCCGACGGCCTGCTCATGGGCTTCACCCAGCTGTTCACCGGCGCGGTGACCATCGTGGGCACCCTGATCATGATGGCCCGCATCAGCTGGCCCGTGGCGCTGACCGTGGTGGTGCTGACCCCGCTGAGCATGTTCACGGCGGGCTTCATCTCGAAGAAGAGCGCCCGCTGGTTCCACGCGCAGAGCGCCGTGCGGGGCGAGGAAACCGCCTTCATCAACGAGATGATCGACGGCCAGCGGGTCGTGCAGGCCTTCGGGCGGGAGGCCGCCTCCCAGGAGGCCTT
>CAMKAE010000033.1 GCA_946410395.1 uncultured Clostridia bacterium | reverse complement strand
AAACAGAAAGAAACAGCTTCGGCCTTGAATCAAAGCCGGAGTTGCTTCTTTCTTTTTTTGTGAGCGCCCCATCCTCTTCAGATCAATACACCGAACGATTGCTCTGTGAAGTTTTCTATGATCGCATTGAATGGGCAGGGAAAACTGAGGAACATGGTATCAGCAGCGGTATTAGCAGACCGGTTATTCTCGGAACAGGAGGGTATAATAGAGAACGGCTGTTCCCGGTTCCGAAACGCCCAAAACAAGTGAAAACCCTTGCAAACGCTTGGTTTACAAGGGTTTTTGGTGTACACCATTAGGGACTCGAACCCTAGACACCCTGATTAAGAGTCAGGTGCTCTACCAACTGAGCTAATGGTGCATATCCCTGCAAGGGACATTTGCGATTATATCACGAATCGGGTTTTTGTCAAGGACTTTTTTTGAAATATGGCCGGCGCCGGTGACAGGGCAGCCGGCACCGGCCAAACGCTTGGGTTTATGGGGCCTGGAACAGGTTGGGCACGCGCTTGAGGGAGCTGTGCAGCAGCAGGCCGAGGACGCCGCAGGCGATGACCTCGCCGGCGCCGACGGTCAGGAACAGGAAGCCCCATGCGTCCGGAACGCCGTAGGCGGCTTGAAGCACGAAGGGCACGATGAGCGCGTTGCTGAGCACCGGGGGAATCCAGGCCAGGAAGGGCTTGTCCTTCAGCAGCCAGGTGCCCAGAGCGCCGATCAGGGTCGCCAGGGGGCCGACGAGCACATCCAGCGGCGCGCAGCCGGTGATCAGGTTGGCGACGACGCAGCCGATCGTCAGGCCCGGGACCGCCGCGCCCGTGAAGCACGGCAGGATCGTCAGGGCCTCGGACAGGCGGACCTGAATGGCGCCGCTGGCCAGCCCCATGGCGTTGGCGATGACGGTCAGCGCCACGTAGAGCGCGGCGATGACGCCGCCTGAAACGAGATTGTAGGTTCCTTGCCTTCCCTTGAACATAGAGAAGCCTCCTTTTTCGGATTGGCGCATCGAATACAGTCGAAGGCCGACGGGCATTGTAACACAGGTATACCCGATCCCGCAAGCGAAAACACGTCTTCGGCGCAAAAAAACCGGAAAGCCACGCTTTCCGGTCCTGAATGACGGACTGCCGTCCCCGGTCCCACCCTCGCCGCCGGCCAGTGCATGGTTGTGATGGGTGCGGGATGACTGTGCGCTTGTGAGCAAGTGGGGATCAGGGATCGAAACGCGCCCCTTCGCGCACATGTCGTGCCGATGGTAATGCTGCGGCACAGCAGCATTTGCGCTCGCTCCGGCGGCTACCTGCAGCAGGTCACTTCAGATCGTATTTCCAATTGGCCGCCTGGATCACGGCGTCCAGCCGGCGGTGCTCCGCGCTGAGCCGGTCGCACTCCTTGCGCAGGGCGCGCACGTCCACGGTGGAGAGAATGCGGATCTCCTTGGCGGAGTAGCGGTCCACGGTGGCGCTGGCCTCCTCGCAGAAGGCCTGCAGGGTTTCGGCGTGCTTGCGCAGCTTTTCCCGGCGGGAGAGCAGCGCGGTGAGGGGCTCGCCGTCCACCTTGATGTGGCTGTTGGTCAGGTTGATGCGGGTGATGAGGGCTTCCTCCTCGTCCAGGCAGCGGGCGAGCTCGGCGAGCAGCTCGGCCGGGTCCTCGGCGGGCTCGGTGCCCTCCTGCTTTTTGGCGTTGCTGCGCAGGCGGGTCTTCAGCTGCTCGATGCGGCGGGTCAGGTCGGCCCGGACTTGCAGGGCTTCCGCGATTTTCATGGTGATCGGCTCCTTTGCGAAGAATCAGAACAGACCGGTGATGCGCCCGTCGTCGGTGACGTCGATCTGCAGGGCTGCGGGCGCCTTGGGCAGGCCGGGCATGGCGATGATGTCCCCGGCGAAGGCCACGATGAACCCGGCGCCGGCGCTCAGGCGCACCTGGCGGATGTGCAGGGTGTAGCCGGAAGGCGCACCCAGGGCCTTCATGTCGTCGGAGAAGGAATACTGCGTCTTGGCGATGCAGACGGGCGCTTTGTCCCAGCCCTCCGCTTCGAAGGCGGCCAGCTGCTTCTCGACGCCCGCGCCGAAGGCCACGTCGCCCGCGTGATACACGCGCCGGGCCACGGCGGTGATCTTGTCCTTCAGGGACGCGCCGTCCTCATAGCAGAAGGAGGGAACGCGCGCGCCGGCCTTGTCCACCGTGTCACAGACCATCTCCGCCAGCTCGCGGACGCCCTCGCCGCCCTTGGCCCAGCCGTCGCTGAAGCCCACCGGCACGCCGGCCTGCGCGCAGGCTTCGCGCAGCAGGGCGACCTCCGCGTCGGAGTCGGTGACGAAATGGTTGATGGCGACGATCACCGGCAGCTTGTAGACGTCACGCATGTTGGCGACGTGCTGCATCAGGTTGGGCAGGCCCTGCCTCAGGGCGTCCAGGTTCTCCTCGCCCAGCCGGTCCTTGGGGCAGCCGCCGTGATGCTTCAGCGCGCGGATGGTGGCCACCAGGACCACGGCGTCGGGCCACAGGCCGCTCTGACGGCATTTGATGTCCAGGAACTTCTCTGCGCCCAGGTCCGCGCCGAAGCCTGCCTCGGTGACCACATAGTCCGCCAGCTTCATGGCCGTGCGGGTGGCGATGACGCTGTTGCAGCCGTGGGCGATGTTGGCGAAGGGCCCGCCGTGGATCAGGCAGGGCGTGCCGTCGATGGTCTGCACGAGGTTGGGCTGCAGGGCGTCGCGCAGCAGGGCCGCCATGGCGCCCTCCGCGTGGAGATCACCGGCGGTGACGGGCTTGTCCGCAAAGGTGCGGGCCACCTGCAGCCGGGCCAGCCGGGCCTTCAGGTCTTGCAGGGAGGAGGCCAGGCAGAACACGGCCATGACCTCGCTGGCCGCGGTGATGTCGAAGCCGTCCTCCCGGGGCATGCCGTTGGCCTTGCCGCCCAGGCCGGAGACGATGCTGCGCAGCTGGCGGTCATTGACGTCCAGGCAGCGGCGCCAGGTGACCTTCCGGGGGTCGATGCCCAGGGCGTTGCCCTGCTGGATGTGGTTGTCCACCATGGCCGCCAGCAGGTTGTTGGCGGAGGTGATGGCGTGCAGGTCGCCGGTGAAGTGCAGGTTGATGGCCTCCATGGGCAGCACCTGCGCCCAGCCGCCGCCGGTGGCGCCGCCCTTCATGCCAAACACCGGCCCGAGGGAGGGCTCCCGCAGCGCCAGCATGGCGTTCTTCCCGTTCTTGGTCATGCCGTCCGCCAGGCCCACGGACACCGTGGTCTTGCCCTCGCCGGCCGGAGTGGGGGTGATGGCGGTGACCAGGATCAGCTTGGCCTTCGATTTGCCGGGGATCTGCAGCGGATCCACCTTGGCGATCACGCGGCCGTAGGGGGAGAGGGCAGCCTCCGGAATGCCGGCTTTGGCGGCGATCTCAGCGATGGGCCTGGGGGTACAGGACTGGGCGATTTCGATATCGGTGGGCATCGGCGTCCTCCTCGCACTGTTTTTGTGCTGTTTTTTCGCTGCGGCGTAAAACCGCAGCCCCATTATAGCAAAGTCCGAACATAAAAACAATACCGGAAAATAATATTCGGAAAAACATGGAGATTCGCAATAAATCCGTGCGATATTATACGGTTTTTGTGTGGCGTGACCAATCTGTTATGATTCCATTAAGAACGATGATCTGATGAGACATTTTCAAAGGATTGACATTTCATACATTTTGCGTTATAATCGGGCAAGATGTTTGACGGGGAGGTTCTTTGAACTGCCGTTGGACATGAATGCTTGGAGAAAGGAGGATATCAAAATGGCTGTTGCTGCGATGATCCTTGGCATTGCTTCTTTCATCTTCTCGATCCTTGGCTGGGTGCTGGCAACCAGCGTGGGTCAGGCAATCTGGGCTTTCATCATCCTTGCAATCCTTATGGGGATTGGCGCGATCGTGCTGGCCGCGATCAGCATGAAGCGTCCCGGAAAGAAGGGCATGAAGGTCGTTGGCCTGGTATTCGGTATCATCGGCCTCGCTGTTTCCTCGATCGAATTGATCGCGGTTATCGCCTGTGCCGCGTCGATTCTTGGTGCGGCTTCCAAGTATAGTGGCTACTACTATTGAGCCCTGCGATCAACCGAAAAAAGGATTCCGCTGTGCTTTGCAGCGGAATTTTGATGTAAAACGGAGATATCTATGCATCCATATCTGATCAGAACGACACACTATGTTGTTTCGGTTTACAGCATCTGTGCCGTCGCCGCCTTGCTGCTTTCCGGCTTCCTGGTCTGCCTTCGCCTGAAGCACGAGCACCGGGATTTCTATTCCTTTATCGCGATCCTGGCCGTGGTGTATATAGGCGTTTTCGGCGGCGCGTACATCGCCTATCTGCTGTTTTCCTACGGAATTCAGAACGTGATCCGGGACATCCGGGAGGGGACCTGGGCCTTTTTCAGAAACGGCGGGCTGGTCTTCTACGGCGGGCTGATCGGCGGCATCGGCATGGCCTTTGTGGGTGCGAAGATCGCCCGGGTGCGGTTGGGGGATTACGTCAATGCCATCGTGCCGGTGATCCCGCTGGCCCACGGCATCGGGCGGATCGGCTGCACCTTCGCGGGCTGCTGCTACGGATATGATTACGAAGGGCCGCTGCACATCTTCTCCGTCCAGCGCGATCAGATCGCCGGGATCCACGGGGGCGCCCATATCGGCACCTTCCCGGTGCAGCCGCTGGAGGCCGCGCTGAACTTCGTGATGGCCTTTGTCCTCTGGCGCGTGTCCAAACGGATGCGGCCGGGCAGCTGGACGATCCTCTTTTACTACCTGATCGCCTACGGCGTCGAGCGCTTCCTGCTGGAATTCCTGCGGGGCGACGCGATCCGCGGGGCCTTCGCGGGCCTGTCCACCTCGCAGTGGATCAGCCTTGCCCTGATCGCCTTCGGGATCGTCATGCTGCTGCGCGAGCGCCGGCGGAACCGGTTCTCCGCGGCCTGAACGCCTTTGAGCGGACCTTCCTGCGGGAGTCTGCTTTTCTCATGCGCGCGGCGGATTGCAATCCCCGCGCGCTTCTGATATAATAGGCGGCGGGAAGGTGAGAACCATGCGGCGGGTGGCACTGTTCGATTTTGACGGGACCCTGTGCCCGGGCGATTCCATCGTGCCTTTCCTGCGCTTCTGCGTGCGGGAGGGCCTGGCGCCCCGGCGGCAGTGGCTCCGGGCGGGAAAGGGCTATCTGAACCAGCTGCTGCACCCCGAGCGGGTCCGCAGCGCGAAGGCCGCGACGCTCTCCTTTCTCCGGGGGAAAAGCCGGGAGGAGATGGAGGAGGCGGCGGACCGCTTCATCCGGGAAAAACTGGCGCCCCGCTTTTACACCGAAGGAATCCGGACGCTGAAAAAGCTTCGCGCAGAAGATGTTCAGATCCTGCTGATCTCCGCCTCGGCGGACGTGTACATGAACCGGATGTCGCGCTTCCTGCCCGTGGACGAGGTGCTAGCCACTCCGTGCCTGACAGGCCCGGACGGCCGCTACAGCGGGGAGATCGGCGAGAACTGCCGCGGGGAGGAGAAGATCCGCCGCTTCCGGGCATGGCAGGCCGCGCAGCCGGAGGAGACCGAAGTGCTGTGGGCCTACGGCGACTCCGCTCACGACCGGCCCATGCTGAGCCTGGCGGAGCGCCCGGTGCTGGTCAACGCAAACGAAAAGCTCGCGGCGTCGGTCCCCGGCGTCAGCGTCGTACACTGGAAGAAGAGGGATGCACATGCTGGTGATTGAGCAGGTGGTGCCGGGACGCATCGACCCCGCGGCCATCGACGCCCGGGTGCTGTGCGGCGACGCGGTGTCCGTCCGGGTCAGCCGCAGCGGGTTCGGCATCACCTACACGCCGACGGGGTCCAACCACTGGCGGGCCTTCGACCTGAGCCCCCGGGCCCGGGACGCCCTGCAGGGCCTGATCCCCTCGGCGGCGATCTTCGGGGCCTTCAAGGACGAGACGCCGGTGGGCCTGGCCGTGACGGTGAACTCACGCAGCAACTGGACGGAGCTGCTGGACCTGCGCGTGGACACCGGCAGCCGGCAGGAGGGCATCGGCCGTGCGCTGCTGGAGGCCTGCCAGCGCAAGGCGGATCAGGACGGCATGGCAGGCCTGCGGGCCGTGATCAGCGACGCGAATCCGCAGCTGTGCCAGTTCTGTGAGCACTGCGGCTTCCGCCTGGAGGGTCTGGACCGCCTGGCCTTCGCCATGACGAGCGAGGAGCGGATCAAGCCCCTGATGCGCCGGGCCAGCGCCCTGATCTTCTACCGGCAGAAAGAAAGGAGCATGTCCGTATGATGCGGCTGCAGAAATACCTCGCCCTGTGCGGCGTAGCATCCCGGCGCAACGCCGAGAAGCTCATCGCCGAGGGGCACGTCCGGGTCAACGGGACCGCCGTGACGGAGATGGGCGTCCAGGTGGACGAGACCCGCGACAAGGTGACGGTCGACGGAAAGCCCGTGCGGATGGAGGCCGAGAAGCACTACCTGGCCTACAACAAGCCCATGGGGGAGGTCACCACGGTGTCGGACCCGGAGGGCCGGGACACGGTGATGGACAAGTTCCGGGACTACCCGGTGCGGCTCTATCCCGTGGGACGCCTCGACTACGACAGCGAAGGCCTGCTGCTGCTGACCAATGACGGCGAGCTGATGAACAACCTGCTGCATCCCAGCCGCGAGGTGCCCAAGCGCTACCTGTGCCGGGTGTCCAACCGCGTGTCCGAGGAGGCGATCCGGCATCTGCGCCAGGGCGTGATGATCGACGGACGCCTGACCTCCCCGGCGGAGGTGCGCCTGGTGCGCTATGAGGCCTTTGCCTCCGTGATCCTGGTGACCATTCACGAGGGCCGCAACCGCCAGGTCCGGAAGATGTTCGAGGCCATCGGCCACCAGGTGGTCTCCCTGAAGCGGGTGGGCTTCGGCCCCATTCAGCTGGGCGACCTGCCCCGGGGCATGTGGCGGCGGCTGACGGACGAGGAGGTCCGCCGGCTCAGGGAGCTGTGACAGGCATGGCGGACTTTGAACTGAAAAGCGCGCGGCAGCTGGCCGCCGAGGTCCAGCGACAGGTGCTGCGCCCCGGAGACACGGCGGTGGACTGCACGCTCGGCAACGGCCACGACACCTGCTTCCTGGCGGAATGCGTCGGGCCGACAGGCCGGGTCATCGGCTTCGACATCCAGCGGGAGGCGGTGGAGCGCACTGCACAGCGCCTCGCGGAAGCAGGCCTGGCGCAGCGCTGCAGCCTGATCTGTGCGGGGCACGAGCATCTGGCCGAATACATCGCCGAGCCGGTGCGGTGCATCGTGTTCAACCTGGGCTGGCTGCCCGGCGGTGACAAGCGCTTCACAACACAGTGGACGACCACGGAGCGGGCGGTGCGCGCCGCCCTTGCCCTGCTGCAACCCATGGGGGTGCTGACCCTGTGCGCCTATCCGGGACACGAGGAGGGCGCGCGGGAGCTCGAGGCCCTGACGGTGCTGTTTGCTTCGCTGCGGCCGCAGGAGTATAACGCGCTGCACCAGCGCTTTCTCAACGCGGGCCCCGGCGCGCCGGAGTGCTTTGTCATCCAGCGGCAGCGCTGAGAGAGACCCAAATCAAAACCTCCCGAAGCCGGGAGGCCATTTTGATTACGCTTTGTTCTGAGCTTCCACGAGGCGGACGCCGCAGTACATCTGGCGGAGCTTGGGCTTTTCGATCTTGCCGGTGGGGTTGCGGGGCACGTCGGCAAAGATGATCTTCCGGGGCCGCTTGTAGCGGGGGAGATCCAGACAGTAGGTGTTGATCTCCTCCTCGGTGGCCTCCGCGCCCGCCTTGAGCTGGATGATGGCCGCTGCGATCTCGCCCAGGCGGGGATCCGGCAGACCGATGACCGCAACGTCGTGAATCTTGGGGTTGGCGCTGAGGAAGTTCTCGATCTGCACCGGGTAGATGTTCTCGCCGCCGGTGATGATGACGTCCTTCTTGCGGTCCACCAGGAAGATGAAGCCGTCCTCGTCCTGCATGGCCATGTCGCCGGTGTGGAGCCAGCCGTCGATGATGGTCTCCGCGGTGGCCTTGGGGTCGTGATAGTAGCAGCGCATGACGCCGGGGCCCTTGACGCACAGTTCGCCCACGTCGCCCTGCTTCACGGGCACGTCCTGCTCGTCCACGATCTTGCACTTCCAGCCGTAGCCGGGGATGCCGATGGCGCCCACCTTGTGGATGTTGCCCATGCCCAGGTGCACGCAGCCGGGGCCGGTGGACTCGCTCAGGCCGTAGTTGGTGTCATATTTGTGGTTGGGGAAGTAACTGAGCCAGTGCTTCACCAGCGACGGCGGCACGGGCTGGGCGCCGATGTGCATCAGCCGCAGCTGGTCCATGTTCCGCCCCTCCAGGGACAATTCGCCCTTGTCCAGGGCGATCAGCAGGTCCTGGCACCAGGGCACCAGCAGCCAGACGATGGTGCAGCGCTCCATGTCGATCGCGTCCAGGATGGCCTTGGGCTTGCTGCCCTTGAGCAGGACCGCCCTGCTGCCGGTGTACAGGGAGCCGAACCAGTGCATTTTCGCGCCGGTGTGATACAGCGGCGGGATGCACAGGAACACGTCGCTGTGCGTGGTTTCATGGTGGATGGCTTCCATGCGCGCGGACTGCATCAGCGCGGTGTGGTCCAGCAGGATGGCCTTGGGGAAGCCGGTGGTGCCGGAGGAATAATAGATGGCGGCTTCGTCGGTGTCCTCGACCAGGACCTTGGGCGAGGCGGAGGAGCTGTTGGCCACGGCCTCGTGATAGCCCTCGGCGAAGGAGGGGCAGTGGTCGCCCACATAGAACAGCACCCGGTCCGCGCCGATCTTGGGCACGATGTCTTCCACCCGGCCGATGAATTCCGGGCCGAAGAACAGCACGTCGGCGTCCGCCAGCTTCAGGCAGTACTCGATTTCCTCCGCCGTGTAGCGGAAGTTCAGCGGCACCGCCACCGCGCCGGTCTTCAGCACGCCGAAATAGATCGGCAGCCACTCCAGGCAGTTCATCAGCAGGATGGCCACCTTCTGCCCCTTGCGGATGCCGCGGGACAGGAGCATGTTGGCCACGCGATTGGCCTTCTCGTCAAACACGCGCCAGGTGATCTCCCGGCGGTAGGGCTGGGCGGAGGTGGGCTGGATCAGCTCGTATTCACGCCAGGTCACCCTGGGGCTTTCCTGAATCTCCGGGTTGAGTTCCACCAGGCTGACCTCTTCGCCGTAGAGCTTCCTGTTGCGCTCCAGCAGATCCGTAATGGGCATCGGGGTTTCCTCCCTTATATCCGGTGATGCGGCGGATTTCTTTTTTGCTTTACAGCTTTTATCCGCTAAAGACATAGTACGCCATTTCGGACGGCTTGTCAAGAGCGAAATGCTGGAAGGGGACATTCGCGTATGCAAAAGCCCGGAGCATCGCTGCTCCGGGCTTGGTGTCTGGGTGAGAAGACTTGAACTTCCGGCCTCCTGAACCCCATTCAGGCACGCTACCAAACTGCGCCACACCCAGTCACGCCTCTCTCCTGAGGCAAGTGTATTATAGCGCGGGGTGTGGATTCTGTCAAGCGTTTTTTGGCGAAACCCGGGGAAACGGTCACGGATTCAGGTCTGTCGGGGTGGCGGGGTCAGCCGGCTTGGGTGTGATCCGCTCCACCGGCGCATCGGTGGGCGCGGGCTCATCCGTGGGAGCAGGCGGATCTGTCGGCACGGGCTCGCCCGTGGGTGCGGGAACGTCCGTAGGCGCAGGCGCGTCGGTGGGCGCGGGCTCGTCCGTGGGGAGCGGCTCATCCGTGGGCACGGGCACATCCGTCGGGACCGGGATGGGCGTGATCGGGTTCAGGATGCCGTACAGGTTCATCAGCAGCCAGCTGGTGGCAATCTCGCCCGGAAGCTCTCCCTCGGGGAGCACCATGTGCAGGGCCTGCTGATAGGCGGCCACCGCGGCTACGGTGCGTGTGCCGTACACGCCGTCGATGTTCCCGGGATCATAGCCCAGGGCGGCGAGGGCCTGCTGCATCAGCCGCACCCGGATGCCCCGGCTGCCGCGGCTGAGGGTCACATAGGGGTCGTAGACGGGCGCGTTGCTGGAGAAGAGCCGGTTCTGGACCCGCTCCGTGATATAGGTGTGTTCTCCGACGCCGATGCTGCTCTGGAAGAGCCGCACCGCGATGTCCGTCTGATCGCCGTAGGTGCCGTCCGCCCGGCCGACGGGATAGCCCAGGTCGGCCAGCCGCTGCTGGATCCGCTTGACCCGGTTGCCGCGATCCCACTTGCGGACGGTGTTGTCCTGGGGCGGATCGGTGGGGGTGGGCCGCGGGGTGGCGGTCGGGGCCGGCGTGGCGGTCACGATGGCCGGCGCTGGCGTGACGGGCATGAGCGGCGCGGCGGTCACGAAGACGTCGAGGGGGTCGGCCTGCTGCACCTGCCACAGCCCGGCTTCGGTCCGGGCATAGCGGAACAGCTTCCCGTCCTCAGCCACAGCCGCGTCCACGGGCACGCTCAGCGCACTGAAGGTGTTCAGCGTGCGATCCGGCTCCCGGTAGACCAGCACGCGGCTGTCCGCGGTCATAATCGCGACGCTGTGCTCGCCGGCCCACATCGCGGACGGCTCGGCGGCCGCGGCGACGGTTGCGGGTGTCAGCGCCTGAGCGGCTGCCGTGTCCGCGAAGGGCACGGCCTTGAGCAGATAACGCCCGCCTTCGGAGACCACATAGTAGAGGGTTTTGGCGTTGGCGCAGGCGGCCAGGGCGCCCTCGGCCACGGGCTGCTCTGCGCTGCCGGGCAGCGTCAGAACCAGCTTTCCGTCCGTCAACTTGAAAACCGGTGCCGCGCGCAGGGCGTCGAGCTCCTCCTGCGTGGGTGCGGCGCTGACCTGCACCGTGGCGGAGCCGTCCGTCCGAACGGCGTACAGCCTTCCGTTCATGCTCAGGCAGTAGATGTTCTCCGCGTCCATGCCGATCAGGTCGCCGATGGCCGAGGGCAGCTCCTTGACGACGCCGGCCGGATCGCGGAAAAACAGATGATTGTCGGCGCCGAGCCACACGGTGCCGTTTTCGGATGTGAGGACCGGGCCTGCCGCGGCCGCCGCCGTCAGGGCCAGCAGCGCGGCCAGAACCAGAAACAACAAGGCTTTTTTCATTGCAAACCTCCCGGGACGCTCTTTTGCGTCCATATTCAAGACGAATCATAGGGCGATTTTCTTTCCGGTTTCTCACAAATGCGGAAAATTTCTTGACCGCGCGCCCCTGCCGGGCTAAAATGGCTGTGAAAGCACCGCATCTTTTACACAAAGGAAAAGAGAAGAATGGAAAAACAGAACCGGATCCGCCGCCATGTGCCCGGCGGAGAAACCGCATCGCTGACCCACATCGGCTTTGACGAAGCCCTGGAGACAGCCCTGCGGCCCTGCGAAGCCTATGACGTCAACCGCTGGCTGTTCGTGCCCAACGTCTACTGTGACTGGCGGTATATCCTCGGGACGAGAGGAGAAAGACCGCTGATCTGCGTGGGCATCAATCCGTCCACGGCCCGGCCGGACGCCCTGGATCCCACGCTGCAGAGTGTGCAGCGCATCGCCCTGAACAACGGCTATGACGCCTTTCTGATGTTCAATGTCTACGCCCAGCGGGCCACCGATCCCCAAGACATGGACAGGACCTTCAACCCGGTCATGCACGCGGAAAACATGAAGGCTTTCGCTTATCTGCTGTCGCTGTCACCCCGGCCGGCGGTGTGGGCGGCCTGGGGGAACATCATCACCCGGCGGCCGTATCTGCCGGACTGCGTGCGCGACATGGCGGCGCTGGGGGAGGCGGCCGGTGCGGTTTGGCTGCGCTGCGGACCGGTCTCCAAGCTGGGACATCCCCATCATCCGCTGTATCTGCGCGCGGATGAGCCGCTGGTTCCGTTTGATCTGGCGGCTTATCTCGCGCGTCTGGCGAAGAAATGACAAGAAAGGCTTTTCTTTTTGCGTATTCTGTGCTATAATCGACCGTAATGAACATCCGGGACGGGCGCGCTCCGTCGCGCGGCGTTCCATCGATTCATCGAAATCAGACAGAGGAGGCAGCATTATGGCGGACTACCAGACCAGCAACATCCGAAACATCGCCCTCATGGGGCATGGCGGCGAGGGCAAGACCACGCTGACCGAGGCCATGCTCTTCGCCGCGCATATCATCGACCGGCAGGGCCGTGTCGAGGACGGCAACACCACCACGGACTTTGAGCCCGAGGAAATCAAGCGCCACAATTCCATCTCCGCCGCCGTTGCGCCCGTTGATTGGAACGGCAAGTGCATCAACGTGATCGACATCCCCGGCTATTTCGACTTTATCGGCGAGGTGACCGGCCCGCTGCGGGTCGTCGAGACCGCCGGCATCGTGGTCAGCGCCACCACCGGCATGTCCGTCGGCGCGGAGAAGGCCCTGAAGAACGCCGAGAAGGCCAACGTCTGCAAGATGATCATCGTCAACCAGATGGACAAGGAGCACGCCAACTTTGACGAGCTGGTCACGGAGCTGCGCAACGCGCACGGCTCCAGCGTGGTGCCGGTGCTGCTGCCCCTGGGCGACGGCCCCAACTTCCGCGGCGTGGTGAACGTCCTGGACCAGAAGGCCTATGAGGGCGCCTACGACAAGAGCAAGGAAGTGCCGATGCCCGCCGACATGCAGGGCAAGGTGCAGGAAGCCTATGAAAAGCTGGTGGAGGAGGCTGCCTCCACGGACGAAGCGCTGATGGAAAAGTACTTTGAGGAGGGCGAGCTCTCCCACGAAGAAGTGCTCTCCGGCTTCCACAAGGGCATGAAGGACGGCACCATCGTGCCCGTCGTCGCGGTCTCCGCCGTCACCGGCGTGGGCATCGCCCGCATGATGGACATGATCGCCAAGTACATGCCGTCTCCCGCGCACAACAACGCGGAGCACAAGGGCATCGATCCCCGCAGCGGCGAGGAGACCGCCCGCGTGTCCAGCGACGACCAGCCTTTCTCCGCCTTCGTCTACAAGACCATCGCGGACCCCTTCATGGGGAAGCTGTCCCTGGTCCGGATCTTCTCCGGCAAGCTGACCTCCGGCATCAGCCTCTACAACCCCAACAAGGACAAGACCGAAAAGATTTCCGGCGTGTCCGTGATGCGCGGCAAGAAGCAGATCAACAAGCAGGAGCTCCATGCGGGCGATCTGGGCGCGCTGTCCAAGCTGCAGTTCACCTCCACCGGCGACACCCTGTGCGATCCGGCCAACCCCATCCAGTATCCGGCGCTGGACTTCCCGCGCCCCTGCTTCTCCCGTGCGGTCTATGCCGCCAAGCAGGGTGAGGAGGACAAGGTCTTCTCCGGCCTGAACCGTCTGACGGAAGAGGATCCGTCCCTGGTGATCGAGAAGAACACCGAGACCAACGAGACCCTGCTCTCCGGTCAGAGCGACATGCACCTGGACGTGATCAAGAACAA
>CAMKAE010000032.1 GCA_946410395.1 uncultured Clostridia bacterium | reverse complement strand
TGCCCAGCACCTGCGCGCCGGCCTCCCGCAGCACATCCACGACTTCCAGCACCGAGCCGCCGGTGGAAATCAGGTCCTCGACCACCACGACCTTTGTGCCGGGCTCTAGCCGGCCCTCGATCTGGTTGCCGCGGCCGTGGTCCTTGTGACCGGAGCGCACATAGCCCATGGGCAGTCCCATCAGATGGGCCGTGATGGCGGCGTGTGCGATGCCGGCGGTGCTGGTGCCCTCGAGCACCTGGACATCCGGGAAGTACTCCCGGATCAGTGTGGCCAGCCCCTCTTCCACATGGGTGCGGACCTCCGGGGCCGTAAGGGTCAGGCGGTTGTCGCAGTAGATGGGGCTCTTGATGCCGCTGGCCCAGGTGAAGGGCTGATCGGGCCGCAAAAAGACGGCGCCGATGGAGAGCAGGTCACGGGCGATTTGTTCTTTGAGCATGTCACGCTTCTCCTTTCACGAATTCGTTCACACAGCGCTCCCAGGCGGCGACGGGATCCGGCGCGGCCGTGATGGGACGGCCCACCACGATGTAATCGCTGCCGGCCTCCCGGGCCTTGGCGGGGGTCATGACCCGGCGTTGGTCGTCCGCGGCCGCGTCCGCAAAGCGGATGCCCGGCGTGACGGTCAGGAAATCCGGGCCGCAGGCTTCCTTGACCAGAGCGGCCTCCAGCGGGGAGCACACGACGCCGGAGAGGCCCGCTTTCTGCGCGTTCTGCGCGTAGTGCTTCACGGTGTCCTGCATGGTCGCGTCGATCAGCAGCTCCTCGCGCATCCGGGCCTCGTCCGTCGAGGTCAGCTGGGTCACCGCCAGCAGGGTCGCGCAGGTGCCGTCGGGCTTTGTCAGGCCCTCCTTTGCGGCCTCCATCATGGCGATGGTGCCCGCCGCGTGGAGGTTGGTCATGTCCACGTCCAGCCCCGAGAGGACCTTCATGGCTTTTTTGACAGTGTTGGGAATGTCGTGGAGCTTCAGATCCAGGAAGATCCTGTGTCCGCGGCGCTTGATCTCCCGGACGATGTCCGGCCCCTCGGCGTAGAAGAGCTCCATGCCGATCTTGACATAGGGCTTGGCGGCGGTGAAGCGGTCCAGGAAGGCCAGGGTTTTCTCGCGGTTCTCGAAGTCCAGGGCGATGATGACATCCTTTGGCATATCCATACCTCCTGTCAGACGCGGGTGATTTCACGCAGGGAGTGAATCCCGAGGCGGTCCATCTCCTCGGGCAGGCGGACGATGATGTTCGGGCAGGCCATTGGGTCGACGAGGTTGGCGGCGCCCACCTGGACCGCCTTGGCGCCGGCCATCATCATCTCGATGACGTCGCGGGCCGTGCTGACGCCGCCCATGCCGATGACGGGGATCGAAACGGCGCCGGTGACCTGGTATACCATCCGCAGGGCCACCGGGAAGATGCCCGGGCCGGAGTAGCCGCCCATGACGTTGGCCAGCACCGGTTTGCGGCGGTTCAGGTCAATCCGCATGCCCAGCAGGGTGTTGATCAGGGACAGCCCGTCGGCGCCGGCCTCCTCGCAGGCTCGAGCGATGGCGGTGATGTCGGTGACGTTGGGGGAGAGCTTCATGTAGACGGGCTTGGTGGCCACGGCCTTCACCGCCCGCGTGACCTCCGCCGCCGCGGCCGGGTCGGTGCCGAAGGCCATGCCGCCGTGGCGCACGTTGGGGCAGGAAATGTTGATCTCCAGGATCTCCACCTGCTCTTCCCGGGTCAGCAGCTGTGCGCAGCGCACATACTCGTCCACGGAGAACCCGCTGATGTTGGCGATCAGCGGCCCGGAGAACAGTTTCCGCATGGCGGGCAGCTCTTCCGAGATCACATGATCGACGCCAGGGTTTTGAAGGCCGACGCTGTTGAGCATGCCGGCGGGGCATTCCGCGATCCGGGGCGTCGGGTTGCCGAAGCGGGCCTCCCCGGTCGTCCCCTTGAAGGAGATGCTCCCCAGCAGGTTGAGGTCGTACCATCCGGCGAACTCCTGCCCGAAGCCGAAGGTGCCGCTGGCGGGGATCACCGGGTTTTTCAGCGTGACGCCGGACAGGGTTACCGACAGGTCCTTCATGCCCACATCAACTCCTCTCCCCGGAAAACCGGCCCTTCCCTGCACACCCGGGCCGGGCCGGACGCGGTCTCGATGCTGCAGCCCATGCAGGCGCCGAAGCCGCAGCCCATGCGCTCCTCGAGGCTGTACAGCGCGGGCACACCCTGCACCGCGCGGTGGAGCGCTTTCAGCATGGGCAGCGGTCCGCAGGCGGCAAGGCTGTCAAAGCGCAGGGAGGGCAGCGCGTCGGTCACCAGACCCTTCAGGCCGAGCGAGCCGTCAAGCGTGGTGATGACAACCGGAATGCCCAGCGCGCGGAAGTCCTCCGTCAGGAAGACCTCCTCCGCCCGGTTGAAGCCCGCCAGCACCTGCGGCGTTTTGCCGGCCCGAAGCAGGGCTTCCGCCAGCCCCAGCAGCGGCGGCAGTCCCACGCCGCCGCCCACCAGCAGCGGCGAATCGCCCAGAACTGCCGGATCAAAGCCGTTGCCGAGCCCGGTCAGCAGGTCCAGCGCGTCTCCGGGCTGCAGATGTGTCATGGCCTCCGTTCCCTGCCCCAGCACCTTGTAGACCAGCCGCAGGGAAGCCGGTCCCCATGCACAGACCGAGATCGGCCGCCGCAGGTAGAAGCCCGGCAGCGCGACCTGCACGAACTGTCCGGGGCGCGTTATCGCCCCGGTGTCGCCGGTCAGGCGCAGGTCCCACACGGCGTCGGTCAGGGGTTCGTTTTCCGTGATTTCAAAGCGCATGTCATCCCTCCGTAAGCGCATTCCAGGCGATCCTGTCCCCGCACACCGTCAGCTTGCACACCGCGTGGACCGGCCAGCCCGCAAAGGGGGTCGCGCGGCCCAGAGAGAGGAAATCATCCGGATTGACCCGGCTCTCGGCGTGCAGGTCGAAAACTGTCAGGGCAACCGGTTCCCCCGGGACCAGCCCGCCCCTGAGGCGGAAACGCTGCCGGGGCCGGAAGCACAGGCGGTCGATCAGGACGGACAGCGGGACAAGCCCTGTCTCCACCAGGTGTGTATAGAGCAGCGGGAAGGCGGTCTCAATGCCGACAATGCCCATGGCGGAGCCGGTGAGGCCTTTCGCCTTTTCCTCGGCGCTGTGGGGCGCGTGATCCGTGGCGATGCAGTCGATGGTGCCGTCGAGCAGGCCCTGCAGCAGGGCGTCGCGGTCCTCGCAGCTCCGGAGCGGCGGATTCATCTTGAAGCGGCCGGCGTCGGGGCTGTGGGGATCCTCCGGCAGATCGTCCTCGCAGAGCAGCAGGTAGTGCGGCGCGGTCTCACAGGTGATGTTCACGCCCTCGGCCTTGGCCTGCCGGATGGCCGCCACGCTCTCCTTTGTGCTGACATGGCACACATGATAGCGGCAGCCGGTCTCCCGGCACAGGGCGATGTCCCGGCGGATGGGCTCGTACTCGCTGGCCGAGGGGATGCCCGGCAGCGCGTGGCGCGCGGCATAGCGGCCGGCGTGGATGCCGGCGCCCTGCGGGATCAGGGAGACGTCCTCGCAGTGGGCAGAGATGATGCTGTCCGCTTCCCGGCAGCGGCGCATGGCCTCCCGCATGACGGAGGCTTCCCGCACGCCGCGGCCGTCGTCGGAGAAGCCGGCAACCCGGCCGGCAAGCGCAGCCATGTCGGTCAAATCGCCCTCGCCCTTCTGTCCGACCGTGATGGCGGCGTAGGGGAGGACTTCGATGACCGCGTCCCGCCGGATGATGGCCTCCTCCTCAGCCAGGTGCGCAGGGCTGTCCGGCACGGGGTTCAGGTTCGGCATGGCGCAGACGGTGGTGTAACCGCCGTGTGCGGCGGCCCTGCTGCCGGCGGCGATGGTCTCCTTGTATGAAAAACCCGGCTCGCGGAAATGCACGTGCACATCCGCGAAACCGGGAAAAACAGCAAGCCCTTTCAAATCGAAGATCCGATCCGCCGTCAGATGCGAGGGGCGGGATCCGGAAGAAACCATGACACCGTTTTCCGACACAAGGTCCAAGGGAAGAAGGCTGCCGTGCTCACGGCTGTAGACCATGCCGCCGGTGAAAAGCATCCGCATGGGATCCCTCCTTTCGGTGTCCGTGCCATTATAGCGGATGCGCAGGGAAAAAGCAAGCCGGAGATTGTTAAAAACCCGTGAAAAACCCTTGACAAAATCCCGAATCGGTGTACAATGAACTTGCAAGGTCAAAGAAAGTCAGACTTTGCGAAACGGATACGGAAAGGGGCTGATCCCTATGGCAGCCATGAACAATTATACGCAGAAATCCATTGAGGCCATGCAGCGGGCACAGGCCGTCGCCGTGGAATACCAGCACATGCAGGCGGACCAGGAGCACCTGGCCTTTGCCCTGACGGAGGACGCGCAGGGGCTGATTCCGCAGCTGCTGACCAAGGCCGGCGTTTCGGTGGACGCGCTCCGGGCGGCCCTACAGGACGCGCTCGAGCGCACACCCAGGGTTTCCGGCCCCGGCCGGGAGGCGGACAAGATCTATATCTCTCCGGAGCTGGACCGCGCCCTGAACGAGGCCAACGACAAGGCCAAACAGATGAAGGACGAGTATGTGTCCGTCGAGCATCTGTGGATGGGCATGGCCGCACGCCCGAACGCCAGGATGAAGGGGATCCTCGAAAAGATTGGTTATCAGGACGCGGCCTTCCTGAAAGCTCTGAGCGAGGTCCGCGGCGCCACCCGGGTGACGTCCGACAACCCGGAGGAGACCTATGACGCCCTGAAAAAGTACGGCACCGATCTAGTGGACATGGCCCGGAAGCAGAAGCTGGACCCGGTCATCGGCCGGGACGCGGAGATCCGGAACGTGATCCGGATCCTGTCCCGGAAGACGAAGAACAACCCGGTCCTCATCGGCGAGCCCGGCGTGGGCAAGACGGCCGTGGTGGAGGGCCTGGCGCAGCGGATCGTGCGCGGCGACGTGCCGGATAGCCTGAAGGACAAGACCGTATTCTCCCTGGACATGGGCAGCCTGATCGCCGGCGCCAAGTTCCGGGGTGAGTTTGAGGAGCGGCTCAAGGCCGTTCTGGCGGAGATCAAAAAGAGCGAGGGCAAGATCCTGCTGTTCATCGACGAGCTGCACACGATCGTGGGCGCCGGCAAGGCGGAGGGCGCCATGGACGCCGGCAACCTCCTCAAGCCCATGCTGGCCCGGGGCGAGCTGCACTGCATCGGCGCCACAACCCTCAACGAATACCGGCAGTACATCGAGAAGGACGCGGCCTTGGAACGGCGTTTCCAGCCGGTGATGGTGGAGGAGCCGACGGTTGAGGATACCATTGCCATCCTGCGGGGCCTGAAGGAGCGCTATGAGGTCTTCCACGGCGTGAAGATTCAGGACAGCGCGCTGATCGCCGCGGCCACCCTGTCCAACCGGTACATCACGGACCGCTTCCTGCCGGACAAGGCCATCGACCTGGTGGATGAAGCCTGCGCCATGATCCGCACCGAGATCGACTCCATGCCGGCCGAACTGGACGACGTGCGCCGCCGGATCATGCAGCTGGAGATTGAAGAAGCCGCCCTGAAGCGGGATGACGACGCCCTGTCCGCAGAGCGGCTGGCACAGGTCCGCAAGGATCTGGCGGAGCAGCGGGAGACCTTCGGCGCCATGCAGGCCCGCTGGGAGGCCGAGAAGGACGCGATCGGCAAGGTCAGCCGGATCCGGGAGCAGATGGAACAGACCCGGGCGGAGATCGAGAAGGCTGAGCGGGTATACGACCTGAACCGGGCCGCGGAGCTGAAATACGGCGAACTCCCGAAGCTGGAAAAGGAGCTGCGTGACACCGAAGCCCTGGCTGAGCAGTCCAGGGGCGAGGAAAGCCTGCTGCACGACAAGGTGACCGACGACGAGATCGCCCGGATCGTCGCGCGCTGGACCGGTATCCCCGTGACCAAGCTGCTGGAGAGCGAGCGCGAGAAACTGCTGCACCTGGAGGACACGCTGCATCAGCGCGTGATCGGCCAGGATGAGGCGGTCAAGCGTGTCTCCGAGGCCATCCTGCGCAGCCGCGCCGGCATTCAGGACCCGAACCGGCCCCTGGGCAGCTTCCTCTTCCTGGGCCCCACGGGCGTCGGCAAGACCGAGCTGGCCAAGGCGCTGGCGCAGGCCCTGTTCGACGACGAGAAGAACATGATCCGCATCGACATGTCCGAGTACATGGAGAAGTTCAGTGTCTCGCGGCTCATCGGTGCGCCTCCCGGATACGTGGGCTATGACGAGGGCGGCCAGCTGACGGAGGCGGTCCGCCGCCATCCCTACAGCGTGGTGCTCTTCGACGAGGTGGAGAAGGCGCATCCGGACGTGTTCAACGTGCTGCTGCAGGTGCTCGACGACGGCCGGATCACCGACAGCCAGGGCCGCACCGTGGACTTCAAGAACACGATCCTGATCATGACCAGCAACCTGGGCAGCGAGTATATCCTGGAGGGCATCCGCGACGGCGCCATCACCCCGGAGGCCAGGGCGCAGGTGGACCTGCTGCTCAAGCAGCACTTCCGCCCGGAGTTCCTGAACCGGATCGACGAGATCGTGACCTACCAGCCTCTGACCCGGGAGCAGATCACGAAGATCGTGGACCTGATGCTGGGCAGCCTCAACAAGCGCCTGGCGGACCGCAAGCTCAGTGTGAAGCTGACGGATGCTGCGCTGACCTATGTGATTGATCAGGGCTTCGACCCTGTTTACGGCGCCCGTCCGCTCAAGCGCTATCTGCAGTCCCATGTGGAGACCCTGGTAGCGCGCCGCATCGTGAGCGGCGACCTCCATGCGGGGGACGTGCTGACGGTCGACTGCGGCCCGGATGGACTTACCATTGCATAACCCCAAACCCCGGCCGCTGCCGTGCGAAAAACACGGCAGCGGTTTTTCTGTTCCGCAATTGTTACAGATGGGCGGGCGGCTCTTTTCCTTCCGCGCTTGTCTTTCCGCGAAAAATAAGGTATACTGTTCCGGTGGGAGGGGGACGCCTGCTTGCGGAAAGTCATCGGGATCCTGGCGCATGTGGACGCCGGAAAGACCACGCTGTCGGAGCGCGTGCTGTTTGAGAGCGGCGCGATCCGCAGCATGGGCCGCGTGGACCACCGGGACGCCTTTCTGGATGCGGACCCCACGGAGCAGCAGCGGGGCATCACCATCTACACAGGCGTGGCCTGGCTGACCTGGGGAGAGGACATCGTCTGCTGGCTGGACACCCCCGGCCACAGCGACTTTTCCGCGGAAATGGAGCGGGCGCTGGCTGTGCTGGACTGCGCGGTGCTGGTCATCAGCGCGGCCGCCGGCATCCAGAGCCACACCGAGACCCTCTGGCGTCTGCTGCGGGACAAGGGGATTCCGACCTTCGTCTTCCTGAGCAAGACCGACTCGCCCGCCGCAGACGCGGACGGCGTGCTCAGGGCCATGCGGCGCAAGCTGTCCCCGGATATGCTGGATCTGCGGAGCTGGCAGCGGGACGGGGCGATGGATCTGCCCCTGGCGGAGGAGATCGCCCTGCGGGAAGAGTCCCTCATGGACCGGATTGGGGAGAGCGGAAGCGAGAACGCCTTCCGTGACGCTCTGATCCGGCTGATCCGGGACTGCAAGGTTTTTCCGGTGATGGCGGGGTCGGCCATGACGGGCGACGGCATCCAGGGCTTCATGCGCCTGCTCTCCGGGCTGTCAGTCTCGCAGGCCGATCCCGAGAAGCCCCTGTCCGGCCTGTGCTGGAAGGTGCTGCACGATGAAAAGGGCCAGCGGCTGTGCTTCGTTCGCCTTCTCGGCGGACGCCTGTCGGTCAAGGATGAAATCCCCGTTGGGGACGAAGCGCTGAAGGTCAACGACCTGCGCGTCTGCCACGGCACCCGTTTTCAGCGCATCGACAGCGCACAGGCCGGCGACATGATCGTCCTGGCAGGCGCACCGGACACCCTGAAGGCCGGCATGGCCGTCGGTGCGGCCCGGCCGGTCCATCCGGCGCTGACGCCCATGATGATCGCGGACGTGCTCTGGGACCCGCCGGCCACTCAGCACATGGTGCTGCAGGCCCTGCGGACCCTGGAAGACGAAGAACCAACGCTCGCCGTTCGGGCGGTGGGGGACAGGCTGGCCGTCCAGGTCATGGGGCAGATCCAGCTGGAGATCCTTCAGCAGGCCATGGCGCGCCGCTTCAGGACCGACATCCGCTTCGGGCCGTTCCGCGTGCTGTACAAGGAGACGATCGCAGCCCCGGCGCTGGGCATCGGCCACTATGAGCCCCTGCGGCACTACGCGGAGGTATGGCTACGGCTGGTACCCCTGCCGCAGGGCAGCGGCATCCGCTTCCGCTCGCTGGCTCACGTGGATGACCTGGCCCTCAACTGGCAGCGGCTGATCGAGACCCATGTGTTTGAGAGGGAGCATCCGGGCGTGCTGACGGGCAGTCCGCTGACGGATGTGGAGGTGCAGCTGGTCTGCGGGCGTGCTCACCTGAAGCACACGGAAGGCGGAGACTTCCGCCAGGCGACGTACCGGGCGATCCGCAACGCGCTCATGCAGGCGGACAGCGTACTGCTGGAACCGCTGTGCGGCTTTGCGGTTACTGTTCCGGCCGAACGGTACGGCGCGGTGGCGCAATCCCTGACGGCGGTCCGCGCGGACTGCGAGGCGCCGGAGATGTCAGACGACGCGGTCACGCTCCGGGGCGAGGCGCCGTTGGCGGCATTCCAGCCATGGCAGAACGGCTTTGCAGCCCTGTGCCACGGGCGTGGAACGCTGCGGGTCTGGCCCAGCCGCTATGCGCCGTGCCGGGATCAGGCTGCGGTGGTGGCGGAGCGGGCCTACAACCCGCTGGCATCCCTGGAGGACACGCCGGATTCGGTGTTCTGCGCCCACGGCGCGGGGTACAATGTCCCCTGGAACGAGGTGCGCAGCCACGCGCACTGCGCTCCCAATCTTGCGGAATCCGGTCTCTGAACAGATATCCGCTTTCAATGAAACAGACTTTGGTCCTGAGGAGCGAATCAAATGAAACGATTTCGATTGCTGATCCCGGTGCTGGCTCTGCTGATGGCCGTGCTGATGCTGAGTGCGGCGCTGGCCGTCACCTACACGGAGGACGGCGGCATGGTGGTCGGCGGCGACGGGGACGACGATTTCAGCAACATTGTCCCGGCTGATCCGGACGCATCCTATATTACCATCATTCTGCCGGGCGACGAGGACGAGCCGCAGTACGATGAGAACGGCAACCTGATCACCCCCGGCCCCGGACCCACCTTTGCCCCGGGCGAGCGGCTGGATGTCTCCCTGGCGCTGAGCAGCGGCAAGGTCGAACCGGTCACGCTCCTGAGCACCGGCGTCTATTTCAGCACCGTAATCGTGGGCCGTGAAACGCACCGGGTGCAGACGGAAAACCTTCGCTATGAGATCGCTGACAATGTCCCGGCGGAAAAGCGCCTGGCCATCATCAACGCCAAGAAGGACGGCTACGCCACCATGCACACCAAGGCCAAGGCCAGCAGCCCGTCCGTGAACCGCTGCACCACCAACCGGGTGGTCCTGGTGCTGTCCATCGGAAAGAGCTACTCCAAGGTCTGGTACGACGGGGATGTGGGCTTTGTCAAAACCTCCTCGCTGACCTTCCTGGCCCCCGCGGAGGAAGCGGTCCGCCTGGCGACGGTCACCTACAAGGGCCGGATCGCCAGCAAGGCCACCGTCAACATCCGCCAGAACGGCAAGACCTCCAGCCGCTCGCTGGATACCATCGCCTGCGGAACGCCCATGGTGGTGCTCGGCGAGACTGAGGACGGCTGGTACGAAGTGGAGGTGGCCGGCTGGCGGGCCTGGATCCCGGCTGAGTATGCCACCATGAACGAGGATATCGTCGAAGAGAACACGGTCGGTTCCGCGGTGGTTCCTGTCCCGCCGGCGCCGACGCCCGAGCCCTCGCAGGCGGAACCCCTGGGCGAGATGCTGGGGACGCTCACGGAAGTCACTGTCTATGACGGCGCCGGGCATGAGGTGCTCTACGACGACTTCGAGGATCTGCCGCAGCCCTGACAGCGCTGGACAAGCCGGCCTTTCCGGTCGGCTTTTTTCATGCCCTGGGGCAAGAAAGCAGTTGCGTTATCCGGGCGAATCTGATATACTGTCAGCGAGTCATAAACGGAGATGACGCCTGTTTCCGCGCAATCGGCGCGGACATGGCGCTGTTACAACTGCGCAGGTGATGACAGATGAAATGCAGGGCGTTCCTGTGTGCGTTCCTGTGCCTCGCGCTGCTGGCCGGGACGGCGGCGGCGGAGGCGTTACCGGCCGTCGATGTCGGCTATTACTTCGACACGGTGGTCACCGTCACGCTCTACGGGCCGGACGACACACTGATGGCGGACATCTGGGCCGCCTGCGAGCGCTATGAGCGGATGCTCAGCAAGACCGTGCCGGGGAGCGACGTGGACCGGATCAACACGGCGGCCGGGGCGACGGTGGAGGTCAGCGCCGAGACGTGGGAGATCCTGCGCGAGGCGAAGGAGATCAGCGCGGCCAGCGGCGGCGCATTCAGTGTGACCGTGGCCCCGCTGACGGCGCTGTGGAACTTCACCGCGGGCGAGGAGCGCATTCCTGCCGACGAGGAGCGCCTGGCGGCCCTGCCGCTGGTGGACGACAGCCGGATCGAGCTGCTCGAGGGCTGCCGGGTCCGCCTGCCTGAGGGCATGAGCATTGACCTGGGCGGCATCGCGAAGGGGTATATCGCCGATGAGGTCGCATCCCTGGTCCGGGGCCGGTGCACCGCGGCGCTGCTGAACTTCGGCGGCAATGTCTACTGCGTTGGTTACAAGCCGGGCGGCGCCGTGTTCAACATCGGGATCCGTGATCCGCAGGCGGATTCGTCGGCCGTGGCCAAATACGCGGTTTCCATCACGGACACATCGGCGGTCACCAGCGGGAATTATGAAAGATTCTTTATTCGGGACGGCGTGCGGTATCACCATATCCTGGACCCGAAGACGGGCTTGCCGGCCTGGACTGATCTGGCGGGCGTCACCGTGATCTGTGAGCGGTCCATGGTGGCGGACGCGGCGGCGACAGCTTGCATGGTGCTGGGCAGCGAGGACGCACTGGCCTTTCTGCAAGCCATGGGGCTGGAGGGCCTGCTCATCACCGGGGAAGGCGAGAGCATTACGACCCCTAATTTTGTCACACACTGGAATCTGAGAGGCATTTAATCCCAAAGCGGCGATATTTGACGGATATGGGAGGTAACTTCAGTGGAAACCAAGCAGAACAACGAGGCAATCCTGGAGACCGAAAACGCAGCCGGCCGGCCGGACGCGGACAAGCCCCGCAAGCACGTTCCGCCCTTTATCATTCTGGCGGCCATCGCGATCATCGCCGCTCTGGCGCTCGCGCTGACCAATGCGGTCACCAAGGACCCGATCCGGGAGGCGAAGGAGCGCGAGCTGGCTGAGTCATTCCGGTCTGTCATGCCCACCGCGGAGAACCTCAAGCCCGAGGAAGTGGCGCTGACGCCTGAGCAGAAAAAGGCCGGCGTCTCCAGCATGGCGAAAATCATGAATGGAGAGACCCTGCTGGGCTACTGCGTCAAGGCTTCCGCCAAGGGCTATGAGAGCGGCGGCTCGGTCAGCGTCCTGCTGGGCTTCAACGAGAAGGGCGAAGTGATCGGCGCGCAGATCGGCGACAGCGATTTCAAGGAGACGTCCACCCTGGGCGGGAAATGGCTGGCTCCGAAATACACGTCCAGCCTGCTGAATCTCACCGCGCAGGGCGGCGGACAGCTGGACACCATCTCCGGCGCAACCATGACGTCCAAAGCAGTCGTGAAGGCCGCAAACAACAGCGCCGCCGCGGCGTCTGAGGCTTTCTTCGGCGATCCCTGGACGGAAAACCGGATCACGGTTCTGGCAGAAGGGGAAACCGAGCCGGCGGATTATGTGCTGATCAAGTCGGACTCGACCTCGACGGCGGTGCTCAGCAGCGAGTATGCGCCGCGCTCCGAGAGCCGGATCGGATCGGGCAAAGGCTTTGGCAACGGCGACGTGATCGTCACGGTGTCTGTGGACGAAGCGGAAACGATCACTGCCATCGAAATCGATGCGTCCTCCCAGGCCCCTGAAGGGGATGACCGGAAGGGTCTGCAGGCCGGAGACGACTGGTTCAAGGCCCAGTTTGTCGGAAAGAAGCTGCCCGTTGCCTACGGGGATGGCATCGAAGCCATCTCCGGCGCAACCATGACCAGCAATGCGGTCATTGAGGCCATCAACAGCGCAAAGCCTGCCGCTGTCTATGTCGCGAAAAATGAAGCCGGCGAGACCGTGCTGAACATCAACAACCGGAAGTTCGTGGGCAGTGCAACGGTCGTCTATGACATCAACAGGGGCGACATCACGGTCCGGGAGCTCACGGAGGAAGAGCTGATTCAGGAGGAGATTGAAGAGTCCCTTGAGTCCGCTCCGCTTGCCGCTGGTAAATTCACAGGCTCTGCTATCGGCTTCTATGAACCCATTACAGTGTATGTGACCCTTGATGCGGACGGCACCATTCAGGAGCTGACCATCGACGCGTCCACGCAGTCTGCCAAGGGCGATGATCCCATGGGCCTTGCGGCGGGCGAGGAAGCCTTCACGAGCCAGTTCATCGGGAAGACGCTGCCAGTGGCGTACGGAGATGGAATCGAAGCCATCAGCGGCGCGACGATGACGAGCAACGCGGTCATTGAAGCGCTGAACAACCTGACGCCGGTGGAAGACGAGAAGCTTCCCGCCGGGAAATACACTGGCACCGCTGTCGGCTTCTATGAGCCCATCACGGTATATGTGACCCTTGACGCGGAAGGCGTCGTTCAGGAACTGACCATTGACGCTTCCACGCAGTCGGCCAAGGGTGACGATCCCATGGGCCTGGCAGCGGGCGAGGAAGCCTTCACGAGCCAGTTCATAGGCAAGCCTGTTCCGACAGCCTACGGCGAAGGCATCGAGGCCATCACTGGCGCGACGATGACCAGCAATGCGGTCATTGAGGCGCTGAACACCCTGACGCCTGTGGCTGAGGCCTCCGAGAAAGCCCTGACCGAACTGGCATCCGCTGACGCTGGGCGTGTGGCAGTAGACGAGCAGGGCACAGCCAACCTGACTCCGGAAGAGGAATACGAAGGGATGATCACCGTCACCTATACGATTGAGAACGGAAAGATCGTTGCCGCCGAATTCGTCGTTCCTGCCGAGTCGGACCTCCCTGCCGCGGAACCTGAGAATGTCCTGACGACCACAGAAGAGGGCTTCTATGCGCCGGTGACGGTTTACGTGACGCTGGACGGGAACACGATTACGAGCCTGAAGATCGACGCCAGCAAGCAGTCGCCGGACGGAGATGACCGGAAGGGACAGAAGGCCGGTGACGAGGCGTTCACGAGCCAGTTCATCGGGAAGACGCTGCCGGT
>CAMKAE010000031.1 GCA_946410395.1 uncultured Clostridia bacterium | reverse complement strand
CTCCGCTGCGGTTTCGCAGCGGATCGGCCCCCGCGCTGCGATCTCGCAGCGGGCCGGGCCGGATCCGGATTCACGATCAGGTCCCGCGCCGTGATCCCCAGCGCGGCCATCACCGCGTCGTTCCCGCATCCGGCATGGCAGCACAGGTAGATCCGCTTCCGCCCGTCCCGCGGGCTGTCCTTTTCCGTAAGCGTCAGGCTGGCGGTCCGGTCCTGGTGCGCCGGGCACCGTGCCGTATATTCGCCGCTGCTGTTCGGGCCGCTCACGTGGTCCAGCATCCCCAGTATCTGCTGCAAATCCATCCCGCGACCCTCCTTTCTTTCCTGTCCCTCGTCCGCTCATGGCTGCATGGCCTGTCACGGCAGCGCCTTAATGCAGCGGCGCCTGTTACTTCATGTCGTCCAGTTCCTGCTTCTTCCTTTTCGCGATAGCCTGGAGGATCGCGTCCAGCCCTCCGCCCTGCCTCTCCACGTCCTCCCTGATCTTCTCCGCCTTCCGCATCCCTTCGCCGATCGCCGCCGCCTGCTGCACCATGGAGCATACCTCGTTATTTAAGGTGAAGAACTTGGACAACTCTATGATGCTCATCCCGTTCATGCACTGCGCGGCCGGATGTCCGTCCCAGGTGGTCAGCAGGAGGAACCCGTCCGCCTGGATGCCCTCTCTCAGCTGTTCGCCGACGTCAAACTCCGGGTTGTGGCTCTCCACCCTGATCGTGTACTTCCGTTTCATGTTCCTGTCCCTCCGTTCTATCCGTCAGACTATCTCCAGACTCATCAGGAAGACTGCGGCCTCCTCGATCTGCTCGTCCATCTTCCGGGCCAGCGCCAGATCCTTCCGGTCGTCTTCCTTCTCATCCTCGCCGCCGATCACAGCCGGCGCGTTCTCCGTCACTATGTGCGCCCCGGTCGCAATCCCCTTCACGGCGTCCTCTGTCATCTTCCCGCGGCCCTTGCAGATAAACCCATAGCTAAAAGCCAGATAGCTGATCAGCTCTTTGTACATGCCTGTCCCTCCTGTCCTAAAAGCGTCAACGTTGTCGCTTTTCTCAAAATTCCGTCACGATCATGATCACAGGCCCGGCCACGGTCTCCAGCTCCTGGGCCCTGAACCCCAGCACCCGCCGCTTGTGCGCGTCCATGGCAAGTCTCGCGGCCTTGTCTTCCCACCAGTCCATCACCTGTCCGTCAAACAGGGCGTCCTCCTCCCGGAACCCGTTCGCGCCGGCCAGGTCATCGAAGATGATCACAAACTCGTCGTCCGGGATCAGCTTCATCAGCTCCTCCAGCCGGATCTCCCGCACCACGCTCTGCCACCTGTTCTGCATTCTCATGTCCTTCTTTCCTCCTCGTCTTTCTTCTCTGCACGCTCCGGTTTTTCCGCTGGTTCGCTTCCCCCGCCCGCTTCCTCCTCATAAAACTTCACCCAGGGGAAGCCAAGGGCGGCGCCGATCTTCATGGCCGTCTCCGGCCGGGGCGTATTAACGCCCTTTTCGATCAGCTGGTAGCTCTGTTGTACAATTCCAGACTGTTTTGCAAGAGCAGCCTGTGAGTATCCCCGCTCCTCCCGGAGCTTGACCAGCCAGTCCCTCGCCATCAGATCACCGTCCTTTCGTTCGCGGGCTTCCATCTTAACAGTTATAAACTGTTATGTCAAGCAAAAAAATATAGTTTTAATTGTTTGCGCGTACAGTTGAAAACTGTATAATTATTTTATAAGATACAGAAAGGACAGAGAGCGATGCCGGGCAACAGACTGAAACAGCTCCGGGAAGAATTCGGCTTTTCCCAGGTCGAACTCGGAAACCGCCTGGGCGTCACGCAGCAGTCCGTCTTCGCCTGGGAGCACGGGAAAACCTATCCGCAGATCCAGACGGCCATCACCTTGAGCCAGATCTACGGCGTCTCCCTGGATTATCTGATGGGCCTGTCCGATGATCCGCAGCCGGCAAAAGAGCCCGCCGTCAGTGACAGCGAGCTCAAAGCGTACACAATCAAAAGGGTCAGGGCTCTTCCTGAGCCGGTTCTTCAGCGCCTTCTTGATCTGATAGATGCAATTCAGCAATATCAATCAGAAGGTTCAGGGCTTCCAGCTCCGCCCGGTCCATCCGGTCAATCATCGCCAGAATAGTATCCAGCGCGTTTCCTTCCATGATGTTTGTTCCTTTCCGCCGGAGATCTCCCGCATTTTTCGCGCGTCTCCTGGATTATATCATAAAAAGCCGCGCCCTTTCCCCCATCAGACAAATAAAAGCGTCCACGTTGTCGCTTTTGCAGGAGGCACACATGCGCAAATGCTTCTCGTACGCCCTGGCGATCCTGTCCCTGTCCGCCTTCCTCGCTGTCACGTCCCTGCCCGGGTCGGCATCCGCCAAGTCCTTTTCCTCCCTGGCCGGGCTCCAGGATTATCTCGAAAACACATCCCCAGCCCGGAGCATGGCCGCCGGCACCCACTACGTGACCATCGGCGGCACGATCCTCTCGATCACCTGGGCGGGCCAGTCCAACCATTATGACATGCTCATCGCCGTGGACGATCAGGAGGCCACCAAGCCCATCGGCGCGGATCTCCCGCGGCTGAATGTCCACTTCCGCCTCCATAAGGAAGAGCTGCCCTTCCAGGTGGGCGATGCCGTCACCGTTTACGGGACCCTGAACGAGCTGTACTCCTCCGTCATCATCCCCGACGTTCTCGCCCAGTATATAAACGGCTCAGACGAATTTTGACAGCCGGCTGTCCTTTAGCGTTATATCAGCAGCCATCCTCAGGCTGGAAAATACAGCCACGCAGCCATGCATATCCTTTTTTTTCGCGTCACCTAACAGAAAAACATCCCCGCCCTAACACTTTTCTAACAGCTTTTCACCGGTTTCCTGTGAGGCTCGGAGCCATTGTGTTTATTGACTTTTCGCTCAATGTAAACCCATCCCTAACAGTCTAACACCAAAAATAAAGGTATACCCACATACACTTTTTATCACGCATGAAGAAAGCGAGGTGCGGCCTTTTGGGCACTGTTGAAAAAAGAGGAAAAAATTCCTGGAGAGTCGGCACCCAGATCAAAGTCGGCGGCCAGTGGCAGTGGGTCCGGATTCCGCTGCGGATGGATCCAGACCTTCCGGAGGACGCCCAGGAGCGCGAAGCGAAGCGGGAACTGCAGAGGCTGGAGGCCAGGCTCTCCGGCAGGCCTTCGGATATCCCCACCCTGCGCGAATGGTCAGAGATCTGGCTGTCAAAGTATCTGAACCTTGACGCCAGCCCGGTGACCGTCGCGAACTACAGATACCTGCTCTCCTCCAGGATCCTCCCACAGCTGGGCGATCTCCCGCTCACGGATCTGACGCCTGCCCGCCTGACGGATTGGCTGTACAATCTCCGGCAGGAACCACGGAAGAGCACCCGCCTGCAGGATGATCAGCTGAAGCGCCCCCGTCGGAAAGGGGAGCAGCTGATCACCGACGCCCAGGCCGCAAAGCCGCTCTCCGCGAAGACAGCCCAGAACTATCTGGGCTGTGTCAAGACGATGCTGTCGGCAGCCGTGCGCGTCGGCCTCCTGGAATATAACCCCGCGGACCGGGTGCAGGGGCCAAAAAGGCGCAAAAAGAAAAAGGCGACCCTTCCGGAGCCGGAAGTGATCGCCCTGCTGCAGTTGATCATCACCGAAGCGGAGACCCCGCTGAAGCTGGCCGTCCTGCTGGCCATGCTGTGCAGCCTCCGCCTGGGAGAAGTCGGCGCCCTCAAATATTCGGCCATAGACTGGAGCGCCGGCACCATCACCGTCGACCGCGCCCTGAAGTACACCCCGGCGGACGGCGCCTTCATCGCCGAAACAAAAACCGACGCCGGCGACCGGGTGATCACGCTGCCGCCCTCCATGATCCGGATCCTGCACGACGCCATGTGGGACGATGTCATGGAGGCCCAGGACGACCCGGAAAAATGGCGGGGTGATTTCTGGATCGTCCACAGCCGGCACGGGGCCCGCGTAAATAAGGACACCCCCAGCAAATGGTTCCGGACATTCGCCGACGCCCACGGCTACCAGGGGCTGACCTTCCACGGCCTGCGCCACGTCCACGCCAGCGTGCTCCTGCAGCATCACGTGGATCTGCAGTCCGTCTCCGTCCGGATGGGCCACTCTGATCCCTCCGTCACGCTGCGCGCCTATGCGGACGCCATGCCCGCCCGGGACCAGGAAGCCGCGGCCACCATGGACCGCCTCCTGCTGGCCACCGGCTCCGTCGTCCCGGCCGAACCCGCTACTGATCCGGAAGCACCGCCGGCAGCGGGTCCAGCTGGGCAGCAGCTGCCAGGGTAACCAGGGAAGAAGACAAAAGAAAAAGCGCGCCCAGAGCCTTTATTTTCAAGGCTTCCATGGCGCGCTTTCTTTTTCCCTGGGAAAAAATATTAATGATTATCAACTAAACTTTGAGGCAATCAGCGCGGAGACACTCATGCCCTTCTCCTGGGCTTCCCTCCGGATCCGGTCGGCCGTGGCCAAATCGATGCTGACGGACAGGGTGGTGCGCTCCGCGTCTTCAGAGACCGGGCCAAACTCCTCCATGTATTCATCCGCGACCATGTTCTTCTCGGCCCATTCCTTGGCGCTGGAGTAGCTCATGGGCTCGATCCGCTGGCCCCCGGACCACTGGTTCTGCCCGCAGGATACCGCGTACCGGCTCATGGGCCCGCCCTCACCATACAAGAAATACTCCCCGGTGCGCTTCCGGTACAGCTGCTCAGAATAGTACCGGAAGTCCCGCGGCCCCTCTCCGTGGTAGACCGATCCAATCTCCTTCGCCGTCTCCGTGTCGTAAAGTTTCCCGCTGATGATCTTCTTCATTGTCTTTTCCTCCTTACTTTTTGATGTATTCTACGGCCGCCTTGATTGCGTCGGCGGTAACTCCCTTGTACCCGTCGTTGTGGTACTCGCCCAGCATATAATTGATGGTGTCCTCAATGGCGGTGTGCACCTCATCCATGGTGGCGTCGGCGTTATTCGCGCGGAGCATCGCCAGCAGAGCGTCGTCATCCATAGCGAGGACATTGTAGCACTGGTCAAAATCAACTCCGCCGGTGCTGAGATCAATGGTGATCTGCTTGGTGTCCTGGTTATAAGCCACCTTCCGGAAACTCTTTCCCATCCGGTTTGCGTAATCCCGATAGCTGACTGTGATCTCCATTTTCGCGCCCTCCTCGCTTTTCTCTCTGTCCCCTTCGGACAAGTCTATATTATCAAATATTTTATATAAAGTCAATACTTTTTTTGTTTTATATAAATTGGTATTGTTTCTCCAGTTTTCCCCCATTTCCCCCAGGCCGGAGCCGTTGCCGCAGAACCACTCCGGCCTTTTACGTTCCAATTTTTCCCCCAGTTTTTCCACCATTTCCCCAGCTTTATCCACACATCCAGGCAAAAAGAAAACACCCCGGAAGCCTTACAGATTAACGCTTCCGGGGTGATGTCGAAGTGGCGGGATTCGAACCCGCGGCCTTTTGGTCCCGAACTGTCCGCCACCAGCCACATCAAAATAACGGCTCCCTATGTTTATTTTACTGTTAGAAGTGTTAGGTTGTAAATTATGCGGTTTTCTTTCCATAATATGCACCGCCTAACAGATAAATTATTTTTCTGTTAGAATCTGTTAGAAATAACTGTTTGCTGTTAGGTGTGACGAAGGCCCCCCTGGTTTATTTTTTGATCCGCGCTGTAAACGCTTGGACCCTTCCCGGTGTTCGTCCCCCTTATGGTTTACCTTTTGAGGGGCGGGGGATAGGTCTGGCCTCAGCGCCCGCCGTCGTTATCAATTCAGCAGCGGGAAAAATAAAAAAATTCGACCGCCTTCAAAAATCCGCGTCACCCGCTCCCCTCGTAAATGGCGGTTTTTATTTATAAAAAAAGAGAAAGAGCCCGGCTTCCCGGGCTCTTGTAAATGGTCTTGCCTTTTATTCTTCCAGCTTTGCAAAAGTTAGCTCATAGGAACCCATGGCAGCTAATGCAACAATGACCGCGTTGACGGCTGCCAGGATCGCGTTCTCCCAGGTTAGCCCAGCCGTGAAGTGTGTGGCCAGAATCATGATGATCAGCGCGATCACATAGGCGACCAGCCTTGTCGGGATTTTCCACACCTTGTCGATCGGCAGCTTGAGCAGCTGCACCACCAGCAGAGTGGCCAGCGTCGCACCTGCGATCGTGGCCAGCTGCTCCCAGGTGAAGGGCTCCGTGGGAAGCTCGCCTTCAGCGAGCGCCACCGAGCAGGTCAGCAGCATGGTCGTCAGCAGCACCAAACAAAGCAGCAGCTTTTTCATTCTGTCTCCTCCATTTCTCTCGACGCTCTGGCCGCCATGTATGCGGTCAGACTCTCGTTCGTCTCTTTCAGCTTTTGATGATCGTTCCCCGTGATGAAGTGCATCAGCATGCTCTGGTTGACAATCAGCAGCTGACCGATATCGTCCGACTGCGCCCGGAACTTCCTGTCACCTCTTTCGAGGCGCTTGTTCACGGTTTCCATCTGGTCCTCCAGTTTCCTGACTCTGCCGCGCACGCTCATCCCCTGGATTGCCTCGACGCCGCTCTGTACCGTCTTCGCCAGGGCGAAGAACAGGATAACAACGGCCGCCACCATCAGGACGGTCTCAAAGGTCAGGGTGATCGCCGGCCCCTCAATCTTTGGCATTGGTATCACCCCCTTTCTGTCCCAGGTGCTTCATGACCGCGCGCTCGCGCTCGCTGATGCCCCAGGCAATCCGCGATTCTCCGTTCACGCTCACTAATGTCCCACACTGCGTCATACCCCCCCAGCTGCTGCGGCAACTATAGCAGCTCGTTCAGCTTCTGCCCGCTCCTGGGCGGCTTTCTCGGATAGCAGGTATCCGCCGCCGTAAATGGATTTTCCGGCTTCCTTCATGCTGTCCAGGGCGCTGATCCGGACGCAGTCCTGCTTCTCCAGCCTGTAGGGGATCCCGTACTTGCTCCACCTCTGCAGGATCGCCGCGGTGATGACACAGTCCGGGAAGGCGTACTTCGGCGGGTGTGCTTTGGTTCCCTTGACGTTTTTGTCGTTTTCCACCTCGATCATCCTGTACAGATCCGGCGCAGTCCGCGCCCTGCAGGTGTCCAGGTTGGTGATGAAACTGGTGGGCACCTGGGCACCGTTCTCGTAGGTGATGTCCGCGCCGACGCAAATGTAGGTGATATCCACATGCCGCGCGCTGAAGATGGTCAGCGCCGGCCCGAACAAGAAGAACCTGATCCCCTTTCGGTCGTACCATTTGATGATTTCGGCCAGGATGGAAAAGGGCGGATTATCCACGACCACGCAGCCGGCTGGGTACTCTCTGTCCTGGTAGCTTTCGCCCGGGAAGAACGGCCGCACGAAGCTGGTCTTGTCCAGGCTGTACTCCCTGGCCACCCAGTCGGCGATCGCGCCGTATACGTTCTCCGGCGTGTAGCAGTCGTCCGTGGTCTTCTTGGGTTTGAACTTGTCCAGGAACTCGTCCCACTGCTTCTGGTCTCCGGCCTCATGGATCCGCAGCGCCTCATCCATGCCGATCTGCAGCACCTGCATCAGCCCACGCCTCCCGCGGCCTGCGCGAGCTTCCAGCCCAGGTTGTCCGCGAGCCTGATGAGCAGCTGCGCCTCCTGCCTGGTCATCGTCAGGGTGATCTCGACCGTCTCCGGATCCGCAGCCGGCTCCGCATCCGGCCCATCCTCCGGATCCTCGCCAGGCTCAACCTGCGCGCCGTCGAAAAGCAGGTACTCCGTCATCATGTACCAGCCCTTCCGCCGGCCGATGTTGACCCTGCACCACATCTCCCCGTGCTCCAGCACTTCCGCGCCGGTCCCCACCGGGATGTCGTCGTAAAGCCCGTAGCCCGCCGTCCCGGGCTTATTGCTGGCCCGCAGCTTCACGGTCCCGCCGCTCGCGGCCCAAACCACAGCATTTTCCACGTCCCTGTCCTCCTGTCCCCCGTCCGGATCGTCCGGCCGCGTCTTCTTCTCGTATTCCACCCAGGGCAGCTCCGCCGCCCAGCTCCACCGGCCCAGGCTCGTGTCCTTCTGCGGGTGCGGGCTCGTCATGTGGGTGATCTCCAGCGGGTGCACCCGCGTCACCGTCCCAATGTGGGTCCAGTTGGTTTCTCCCCATTTCCGGCTGTATCCGCTGCCGCCCTTCCGGTATCTGTCCGGAAGCGGCATATTTTTGTCGTCCTTATCCCGGACTTTCAGCACCACGTCGCCGACCTGCAGCCCGGAGGCGTCGCGGATCTCCCGCAGGTTCACGAGCGCCCCGCTCCTCGCGGCCGTGTTCGTCCCGCGCATGTTCCTGACGCCTGTGGCCCCGGCCCGCGCCAGCGCGCCCCTGCACATCCCGATGCAGTCGCACGTCCCGCCGCTGCCGTCTCCGCCGGTCCTGTATGCCGGCTGCTCCTGGTAGATCTCCTCGATCTTCTCCAGGTACGCCTCAACGCTGACCTTCTTCACGCCTCCACCTCCTCGGCCGCCTCCAGCCAGGCCGCGTAGTGTTCCCGCACGTGGGCCTCCAGATCTCCGCCCCACTGCGGATCCATGGGATCGATCCCGCGGACCGCGAGCACCCGGATCCGGATGTGGACCCGTCCGTCCAGCCCCCAAAAAGGCACCGGCTCCCCGGGCGTCAGCAGAACATCCACCAGCCCGTCGCCCCTGGGCACGATTTTGTAGAACATGGCTCCTCTTTTCGTTTGTCGCCTACGATGCGACATTTTTTGCGCATCTTTGTGCTATAATGGACATAGAAAAAGCGCCTGACGGCTGGACCCCGTCATGCGCTGGGCGGAAGATGTGGGTAGGACATCCTCCAGGAAATGATTTTATCACATCCTTCCGCACAAATCAAAGGAAGGATGTGTTTTTTATGCCTGACAGTTCTGAAACGTTCCGCTCCCAGATGGTTTCCCGTCTCTATGATACCCTCCCGCAGGATCAGCTGCAGAGCGTCCTTGCGGTGCTGGACTCCGCCCTCCAGGATTATGACATCACGCGGAAACCGGTAGCGCTGGTTCCCGCCTCGGGGATCCCGGAGGTGGTGAAGTATTTCCTGGCCAGCAAGGCCGTCGAAAACCTGAGCCGCGGCACCCTGAAGATCTACGGCCTCCGGCTGGAGGATTTCTTCCGCCGGATCCAGAAGCCCTTTTCCGACGTCCGCGCAAACGACATCCGCCTGTATCTGTACTGGTACAAGACGGAGAAGCACGCATCGGACGGCTATCTGGACAACATCCGCCGAATCCTGAGCGCCTTCTTCTCGTGGCTGGTCACCAACGAGTACCTTGTCCGGAATCCCTGCTCCAGCGTCGAGTGCATCAAGCACCAGGTTCCGGAGCGGATCCCGCTCACGCCCTACGAGCTGGAGGAGCTTCGCTGGGTCTGCCGGACGGTCCGCGAGAAAGCCCTGGTGGATCTCCTCTATTCCTCCGGGATCCGGGCCAGCGAGTGCAGCGCCGTGAACTTGTCGGACATTGACTGGAAAGCGCGGTCCATCGTCATCCGCCACGGCAAGGGCGACAAACGAAGAACCGTCTATTTTAACGCAGAATCAGAGCTCTCGCTCAGGAAGTATCTGGAGACCCGGCAGGACGATTGCGAGGCCCTCTTTGTGACCATTCGGCGCCCGCATCATCGCCTGGGCATCCGGTCCATCGAGACCGAGATCGGGAAAATCGGCCAGCGCTGCGAGCATCATGTCTTCCCGCATAAACTCCGGCACACGTTCGCGACCTCCGGCCTGCGCGGCGGCATGCCCCTGGATAAGCTCCAGGCGCTCATGGGCCACGCAAAGCCGGAGACCACGTTGATCTATGCCAAACAGGACCAGACGGATCTCCAGCGTGAACACAGCCGGGTCTATGCCTGATTATTCCCCGCGGCGGTCGAAGATCACGGGCTTTTCCGTGAAGTTGCCGGCGTTGTCCAGGATCGCGGTCATCTGGTAGACCACATCCGGATTTTGGAGATCCGCGGTGATGACGTTGTGGAACCGGGCCTCAGCTGCGCGCAGGCAGGCGTCCTGGCTCTCATAGTCGGACACGTTGAAATACTGGATGCTGTTGTTGTCCTGGGTGGTTCTAAAGATCCTGACTACCATGTAGAACATAATGGATTACCTCCAAATAAATTATATTTCACCCGGCAGCTGGCCGGGTGATTTTTAATGATTAATAATGTTTTTTGTCGGTCGGTACTTCGTAAAACAGCAAGTTGCCGCACTATTATGACGCAGGCGGAGTACATGATGCGAATGCAACATATCAAATTCCAGATTTTGCAAATCATAGTTTGTTCACTATCGTGTGCAGACGATACGGTTATGCGAATAGCGTTACTTTGCCAAAGCAAACCATCATAGATGATGCTATCCACAATTGCGTTATCCCAAAAACAAGTGGGTCTTCAGAGGATAATAAAACCGAAATTTCAATTAGTACAACAGGACTTATCAAAGTTCTGTCTACAAATTCCCCTGTTTTCCTGCACGTTATTGTACAGTAAATCAATCATTAAGAGCCACAAAAGAGAAACTACAATCAATGTGTGCGTTGAATACGGCGGAGCAATGGAACTGTGTAAGTCCGTCACCGGTAAGCACATTGATAATATTTTTCGATGCGTCAGCCCCTGAGGAAATACGATGCGAACCGAATACCTGAACAGGCGGTCTGAACCGTCGGGGCAAACCAGTTGCGATGTCGTTGTGCCAATCTGCGGACAAGCCAGCCTTAATTGTCAATGTTACAAGAACTGCGTTCCCACGTCTTACAGCGTACACATCCTCCAAGATGCTTGTGTCATACCCAGCCGGATTGTGTACCGTTTCGACATTTGTAATCTTGCTGTTTAACGCAGCAAGATCGCCATTGATCTGGCTCAGCGCCCCGCCGATCCCGTCCTGCTTGGTCAGGTAGGTCGTCCAGTTCGCGCTGGTGACGGTGGTGTTGATCGTCGTCAGGATCCGGTAGATCTCGCCCTTCCAGGCGATGAACTTGCCCTCGGTATAGCTGGCGTTCGCGGCGATCGTGTCCCCGTCCTCGACATAGGTCAGCCCTGCCCGAAGGCTGGTGAGATCCGCCGCGGCAGCCGCGCCAATGTTTTCCCTGGCCTGGGCCTTTTCGCCGGCTGTGAAGCTCTGGGGCGATACGGCGACGACCTGCCTGCGCAGCTTGTCCTTCAGGTTCTGGCCGTACAGGATCTCCGCGTAGACCGGCACGCTGCTGCCGTCGAAAAACTCCAGCCCATGCTCGCAGATGGTATACTCCGCGCTGATGCTGACAGCCGAGACCACGGGATTCTCCCGGACCACGTAGATATAGTCTTCATCGTACTCATAGCCCCGGCCGCTGGCGATAACATTCGCCAGGTTGTTCTCGGTGTAGGCCATCCGGTCGATCCTGCGGTACGCCTGGGCGGTGTTGACGTCGATCTCATCCCGGACGTCCCCGACCCGGCACAGGCCATAGGGGAAGGCGCTGGTCATGATCGCGCTCAGGTCCACAGCGCTCTCCTGGTACGTCTCGAAGTCCCCGGCGTATCCCTCGGTCCAGTCGCTCCAGGTGCTGTAAACATAGGTCGTGGCGTCGCCGCCGGCGATAAAGAGCACGCCGTCCCCGGGCACGTTGAAGAGCCCGCCCACCGGCGTGATGGTTGTCCGCTCGCCGGAGATGCTGGCGGCCCACTGGACGCTGGTGTACGTCCCGCCGATCCGGTACCCGTACGTGTCGGAATACCGGACGACATAGGCCCGCTCCATGGCGATCTCGTACAGGTTCCATCCGGTGCCCACGAGCCGCTCCGGCGTCGCCTGGCGGATGGTGCCGCGGATCTCTTTGACGTAGACGATCCGGATCTGGTCCCCCGCGATGGGCACGCCGCTGACGGTGACGCCGTAAAGCGCCGGGTCCGCGCTCCATTCGGTGGTGTAGGTCAGCAGCGTGGTGCCGCTCTGGTCGACGTAGGCGACAAACACGTCCCGGTCGATGGTGGCGGTGATGGGATCCGGCGCGGTCCGCGGCACGGCGCTGACGCTCAGCACAGCGTTGTTGACGCCGTCCCAGGTGATGGTGATCTCGTCCCCGTCGATGGGCTCGCCGGTGACGGTAACGCCGTAAAGCGCCGGGCTAAGGCTCCAGTCCGTCCCGTCGTATTCCAGGATATAGGTTCCCGCCTCGCTCACATAGGCCTCGAAGGTGGCCTCGTCGATGCTGGCGGTGATAGCCGCGGGCGTAGGCCTGGGCATGGGGATGACGGACATCCGCAGGCTTTCGGCGGTGTATCCGTCGTGGATCCGGTTGCCCTGGATCCGGATGGCCCAGGCTTCCCCGTCCTGCAGGCTGCCGCTCCCGCCGCTGGTCCGGCGCAGGAACTCGTCGTCCACCTGGCTCATCTCGTCGGATGTCAGGTTGTCCGCGTAGTCCACCTTGGTGATCGGCACGTTCCCGTCCTCGTCGGGCCCGATGCCGTTGACGGTCCTGACCAGGCCTTCCTCCATCCCGGCGATCCTCTCCGCGATGGTCTCCGCACCGGTCTCCCCGCTCATGGGGATGTCCGCGGCGGTCTTGCTGTCCAGGCCCGCCACGGTCTGCCCCAGCGTCTGCAGGCTGTCCGACAGGCTCTGGATGGCCGCGGCGATGGTCCCGGCGCCCGCGCCCATGCGGATGGTCTGGGCCGTCCTGGCGGCCTCCGCCTCAATGGCATCGGCGATGGTCCCGGCGCCGGTCTCCCCGCTCATGGGGATGTCCCCGGCGGTCTTATCGTCGACGGCCCGGATGGCCTCCCGCACCGTCGTCTCGCTGCCGTCCTCCATGGGCACGTGCCCGGCGTCGACCAGGATCAGCCCCTGCTCGTCGGCTTCCTGGCCGTTGACGCGGACCCGGGTCTGGATCTCGCTCCGGTCGGCCTTCTCCGCCAGGGCGTCGCCTACGGCCTTGGCGTCGGCCGCCTCGCCGGAGATGCTCAGCGTCGTGTCGATCGGCACGGTCATGACTTCCGCGTCCTCGATCACGTCCTCGATCTGCTCGTTCAGCTCGTTCTGTGCGTTGTCTGCCAAAGGTTACACCTCCCCGTAAACATCACTCAAGGTCATCGTGCTCTGGCCGCCCTCCGGAACCCGGACGATGTCGCCGTCCACGATCCGGACCCCGGCCGTCATGGCGTCCACGCAGTCGCCCTCCGGGGCCGTCCCGTTCCACCTGGGGGCCACCACGTACCGGCGCTCCGTCTGATACTGCCCGTTGTCCCAGGTGTCCGTGTCGTTGTTGTGGATCTGGATCTCGCAGACCCCGGCCCCCAGCTCCGTGTCCAGCCGGTAGAACCGCTGCATGACGATATCGCCCTGGGCGTTCCGCACCGTCCAGATCATCCGGTCCGCCGCCGTCCAGGCCGCGCCGCTCTTCCGCGACGCCCGGACCTTAAAGGCCCCGGTGTCGCCCCGGTGCATGGTGATGGCCCCGCTTGCGTCTCTTTCGAACATATATCCCCCTCCCGCCTTTTATCCTTCCGGCTCCGGGTTCCCTTCCCGGCCTGCCTCCGGGCCCTGTCCGGCCCCGTCCGCGCCGGTCTCCGGGCCCTGTCCGGCCCCGTCCGCGCCGGTCTCCG
>CAMKAE010000030.1 GCA_946410395.1 uncultured Clostridia bacterium | reverse complement strand
CTCAACGCCTGCGGGGTGATCCCCGTGATCCGCCAGCAGCTGGTGCTGGAGATCGCGGCCAACATCCTGACCGTGCTGGGCCTGCTGGGCGTGATCGTGGACCCCACCACCGCGGGGATTAACGACTCGCAGCGGGCCATGATGTACGACTGGCCGTGGGTCGATGGGGCGGATACGGATTGCGTGACGCCGGCGGCCCCGAAACACGAAAACGGCTAAGCGAGGTTTGCCCAGGACGGGCGTTTGAATGAAAGTTGAATATTTACCCGGGTAAGCAAAAAGCCCCGCAGAACGCATTCTGAGCGCATTCTGCGGGGCTTGTTTTTTATCGCGGAAGGACGATGCCGGGGACGCCGCGAATGAGGATCAGATAGGGCGGCGAGGTGAGGGGTTCGACATTGGGAAGGGAGCCCCTGGCCTCCCCGGTTAAAGTCGAACGCTTTGACCGGGGATTTTTTGCGTTTGCGGGAGTGAGGGCGGCGGGGTCGATGGGGTCGGTGTCGGGGTCGAGGTAGACGGTCTCCTGGCCGTGGCGGAGGTTGAAGAAGATCACAATCTTGTCCTCGTAGAGATAAACGGAGTTGACAAAATCATCAATGACGCGCTGGCGGAAGCCGGCGTCCATGAGGTCACCGCGGGCGAAGGTGCGCAGCCAGGCGGCGACCTCTTTTTCTGTGACCCGGATGCGCTGCTGCATGCGGAGCTTCGCCAGGTCGGCCTCGGCGTCGGCCTTCTGGGCCTCCAGGAGAGCCATGCGCTCGGCGATGCGGGGCCGGGCGGAGGCGGGCAGGGCGATCAGGCTGTCCACCAGCTTCTCCAGCTCACGGTCCAGGCGGTCGGCGGTGCGCTGGAGCTCCGCGGCGCGGCGCTCGTCGGTGTCGTCGGCATAAACGGCGGCGACGGCCTGGGCGATCACGGGCAGGCGCTCCGCGTCGAGGATGTAGGCCACGGTCTGCTCGCAGACATACCACTCCAAAAAGTCCTTTTTTTCGGTTCTTTTGCGGCAATCGTTTTTGCGGTGCTTCCGGCCGGCGCACTTATAGTAATAGTGATAGACGCCGGTATGGGAGCGGCCGCACTCGCCGGTCATGGGCTCGCCGCACAGGCCGCAGAAAAGTTTGCCCTGGAGGGTGTAGTCCATCTGGGAGCGGCCCGCGGCGGGAGCGCGGCGGTTCGCAGCCCGGCGCTGGACGGCGCGGTCAAAGGTCGCCTGATCCACCAGGGCAGGCGCGACGTCGGGCAGGACGTGGCCGGAGAAGGAATACTCCCCCAGATAGGTGCGGTTGGTCAGCATCGTGTCGAAGGAGTGGCAGGTAAAAAGCCGCCCGGTGGCGGTGCGCAGGCCCCTGGCGTTGAAATCGCGGGCGATATCGGCCAGGCGCTCCCCGTCGGCGTAGCGGCGGAAGAGCTCCCGGATCAGGGGCGCGGCGCGCTCATCCACGGCCAGGCGGACGCCGTCCCGGCGATAGCCCAGGGGCACGATGCCGCCCACAAACTGCCCTTTGGCGATGGATTCCTGCTGGCCCCGGCGGACGTTCTCGGCGAGGTTCGCGGAGTAATACTCCGCCATGGCCTCCAGGAGGCCCTCAAGGATGATGCCCTCCGGGGAGTCGGTGATGTTCTCCATGACGGAGATCACCCGGACGCCGTACTTCTTCAGCCTCGCCTTATAGATGGCCGAGTCGTAGCGATTGCGCGCGAAGCGGTCCAGCTTCCAGACGATCACAACGGAAAACTGCCGCTTCTCCGCGTCCTTGATCATCCGCTGGAAGTCAGGCCGCGCGTCCCGGGTGCCGGTGAGCGCGCGGTCCACATACTCCCCAATGACGGTATACCCGTTTTTCTCCGCGAAGCCGTGGGCGTCGTGGAGCTGCCCCTCAATGGACTGCTCCGTCTGATTGTGGGAGGAGTACCGGGCATAGATGACGGCGTTGATCATGGCGATGCCTCCGTGTCAGTATCGGCGTATTTCCACACAAACCCGGCGGCGGTTCTTTGTTTACCAGTAGCGCAATCACGGATCACCTTTGTGCTGGCGCCGACATTTGCAGCTGCAAGTGTAATGGTCTCATATTCAGCGACAATATTGCCGTCTTTATCCATCTGGATAATAGAACGGCCTATTTTTTTAGGTGTTGCTGATAAGTTGACGTCTGATTTTTCAGCAACTCTGGCGGCTGCCTTCTCGGCCTTAATCCGTTCTTTTTCCTTCGCAGCCTCTATCGCCGCCAGCCGTGCAGCCTGCTTCCTATCCCGGATCGCCTGAGGACCTTCCCTGTTGACGTTCGCAGTTCGATAACCCAGAATATCAAGAAATGCAGATTCGTCGATAATTTGAATATGGCTCTCCGGCTTTTCGGACAATTCCCTCGCCTTTTTCACCGAACCGGAAACACGGTCGTCGAAACATACGAAATAATCCGTTTTTGAGCTGACACCAGACAAAAATATGCCGCCCAGGTCAGTGATTATTTTGTCGAGACCATCTGTGCGGAACACAGGGAGGGTTTGCATCTCTCCATGGAAGGAAAAGGCTACATCCGTCAAATCCACCTGTTTGCTGCGGGCACATTCGAGCAGCGCGTCAGCAGCTGTGCTATGCGATTTTTGCAGGGCTTTCTCTCTTTCAGACGCGGCGGAAGTCGGGCAGATCGAAGCTGTTTCAAACATCTCCGCATAACTATTAAATTCAAGCTCGTCGCGGACCAGATCAAGCACCGCATGCAATGCCCAGACGTCGGCCCCGGCGTCATGAGCCTTATAGCCGATGCTGTATCTTTTCGCAAGATCAGGCAGTTTGCACGATTGACCGGGAAGCAAATTTCTAAACACGGCGAGCGTGTCTATGAAGTGGACGCGCGGCATCTCGATCCCGTAGAAGTCAAGCGCTTTGGAAGTTACGGAGACATCGAAGCTTGCATTGTGAGCGACGATCACGGACCCGTCGAACAATTTGCCCAGAGTGTCCTTCCAATATTCCGCTAAGGTCGGAGCAGCCGCTACATCTTCTGGATGAATCGAATGAATCCCAATATTGAAATTATCAAATTCGGCCTCCGGATTGATCAGCGTGTATCCACGCCCAGCCGCCTCTTCGCCGTCGAGAAGCAGCCATGCGCATGCGCATATAGCGTTGTTATGCCGATTAGGCGTCTCAACATCATAGATCAGATAGCGGCTCATGGGTCAGTCCTCCTTTTTATGGTTCGTGAGTATCTCCATCACGATGGCCTGGTACTCTGTCCGCGCTTCGCGGTAGGCGGCGATCAGCATGCGCTCCTCGTCGGTGATCGAATCGCGGGCGGGAAGCCCGTCGAAGGAAATCACCTGAGGCGCGGCATAGCTGTCCCGCTCCACGTCGAGGCCCATCAGCCAGGGAACGCAGACATTGAAGAAGTGGGCGACATGCTCAATCATCGGCGTCTTCGGAGACCGCGCCCCGGTGCGCCACGCGCTGATGGTCTGCTTGGAAACGTTCAGCGCCTTGGACAGATCGCCATAGCTGCCGGTGTATTCGTCAAGCAGCTCGGAGAAACGGGTCTGAAAGTCGTTTGACATGATGCACACCTCCCGTCTCTAATATAACACGAAAAAAGGACAAAGTAAACAGAAAACAGTAAATTTCATCCACAAAGTGGTTGACAGACCGCCGGGTTCGTGATAAGATGAGGGCGTCCACAAAGTGGACTTCACGAAAAAGGAGGTGAACAGCATGATCGTGACGGAAAACCCCTTGCGCGGTGCGGTCGCCGCAAAGTACGGCTCCTGTGAAGCCTTTTCAAAGGCGCTGAAGTGGAGCGGACGGAAGACCCGCGACATCGTGACGGGCCGTCAGACTCCGAACGCGAAGGACATCACCCAGATGGCCCACGCGCTGGACGTCTGGGAAGATCCCGCGGCTTTTATGGCGATTTTTTTTGCCAAGACCGTCCACAATGTGGACATCTGACAGGAGGAGAAGGTCATGAACAACCAGAAGGAGGCAAAAACGATTGAGATAGGTGCGAATGAGATAGGTGAAATCATGTGGGCGCTGGCGAGGATCGACGCCGCAAGTAAACGGGCCTGTTGGGGCAACGATAAGGAAACGCTACGAATGATACGCGACAACCTGCGTGATTTTGAGGACAGACTGAAAGCGCAAAGCGGCGAAGGGGGATGGAGGCTGATCCAGAAAGACGCCGACGAGATTTTTGATCATCTGTAAGGATTTCAGAGGAGAAATGACAATGAAATACCCTGGCAACCATTACAGCTCCGTGGACTGGAGCAAGCTGCAAAACCGGGAAATCCCCGGAATCAACCTAAAGCTGAAGCCGCCGACCTATGCCAAAGTCGCAAAGATCGCCGACGCCAGCGGACAGAGCATTTCGCGCGTGGTGTGCAACCTGGTGGAGATGGTCCTCCCCTTCATCGAAGTGAAGGAAGTCACGGAGCCACACATGGCCATCATTGTCAACCTGCCGGAGAAAGGAGAAAACCAATGACCGAGACAACCTGCCGCGCATGCGGCGCGCCGATCCGATTTATCAAGACCAAAGCGGGCAAGACCGCTCCCGTGAACGCCGAGCCCGTGCACTTCATCCCAGACCCAGAGGGCGGCGACCTGTTTATCACGCCGGACGGCGACGCGGTGCGGGGCTGGAAGATCGCAACGGAGAGCAATGCCGCCTATGACGGTTATACAAGCCACTTCGCCACCTGCACGAACCCGGACTACTTCCGCAAGCCCCGCAAGGGCGACAGACGGAGGGCTGCGACATGAAGAAAAAGACCTGGGTGATCGACTGCATCAGCACGTACCGATACCAGCCGATGCGGCACGACCACCACACCTACGAGAGCCGCGGGAGCATCCAGAAGGCCATCGGACAGGCGGTGGGCTACATCCACCTGACGATGGGCGGCGAGAAGTACGTCATCGAGCCGGAGATGCGGAGCAACCCGGACGAGGTGCTCCTGACCGGCGAGGGCCGCCGGGGCGGCTACCCGGAGCAGCCGGAGCGCGTGACGGTTCTAATCTGCGAGAAGGTGAGAGCATGAGCGACTACATCCAGATCGGCGTGACCGCGCTGCGCGGGCCCTCGGGCGAGTTCCTGCCCTCGGTGCCGCTGTACGTCCGCGCCGGGGACGCCCCGCAGATCGCCCAGCCCACCGGCGGCGAGCGCGGCATCCTGGAGGCGCTGGCGGAGCGCTTTGGCGCCTATGTTGACCAAGAGAGAGGAGATACCCCATGAACGGACTGAGCTTTCTGGCCCTGGTGACGCTGCTGAGCCTGGCCATCCCCGCCTGGATCGAGCGCAACGAGGCCCGCATCGCGGAGGAGCGCGCCATCGGGCGGCTGGTCAGGCGCAGCCGCGCCGGACGCGGGTGCGCGGAGTACTGCACGATCGGCTACAAGGCGAGGAGGGCGCGCCATGGACGCTAAGGCCACGGTCGACTTCTCGGAAGGCCTGATCCTGGTGAGCGGCCCGGTGAACGCGCTGCGCTACATCAGCCGCATCCCCGGCGCGAAGATCCGCCGGGACAACGTCTGGCGGCTTCCGCTGACGCTGGACAGCTGCGAGGAGCTGCGGATGCAGCGCGTCCCCCTCTCGCCGGAGCTGGAGGAGTACGCGGGCCGGCTGAAGCGCATCCAGCGCTACATCGAGCATGTGAAGGTCCAGGACGGCCCGGTCGAGCCCCTCCAGCCCATCCCGATCAAGGCGCCCTATTCGCTGTATAACCACCAGATCAAAGCCTACAACATCGCCCTGGCGCTGTTTGGGCGCGGCGCGAGGAAAGGAGCTCAGACTGGGAGCACCAGAGGAGGTGATGCTGTATGACCATGTACCAATCAGGAGGCTGCGCCTTGATGATGGACATGGGTTAGCCGGGCACCGGCAAGACCCTCTCCACCGTCGCCATCGCAGGGCGGATGTTCCTGGACGGCTACATCCGGCGGCTGCTGATCATCGCGCCCACCAGCGTGTGCGCGGTCTGGCCGGCGGAGTTCCAGCGCTTCGGAGACTTCCCGGCCCGGGTGGGCCTGCTGCTGGGCGACCACGCGGCGCGCCTGCGGACACTGAAGTACCTCTCCGGCCCCGCGCCGACCAACAGCCCGGAGCCGCTGCGGGTGGCGGTGATCAACTACGAGAGCGCCTGGCGGCTGAAAAGCCCGGACGGAAAGCGGGACTATCTGCAGGAGTTCGCCGCGGACATGGTGGTCTGCGACGAGAGCCAGCGGATCAAGAGCCCCAGCGCAAAGCAGTCGAAGGCCGTGTGGCTGCTGGGCGCCCTGGCGCGCTACCGGCTGATCCTCAGCGGCACGCCGATCCAGAAGGACACGCGGGACATCTGGAGCCAATGGCACTTTTTAGCGCCGGAGGTCTTCCCGATCAGCTACCACGCCTTCCAGAACCGCTACGCCATCATGGGCGGTTTTGAGGGCAAGCAATACCTGGGCTCCCGGAACATCGAGGAGCTGACCCGGAAGACGCACGCCTGCGGCTTCCGAATCCGAAAGGAGGAATGCCTGGACCTGCCCCCTAAGATCTTCGAGGACTACCCCGTCCGCCTGGACGAGAAGAGCATGCGGCTCTATCGCCAGATCCAGAAGCAGGCGGTGGCGGAGCTGGAGGGCTCGGAGATCACCGCGAACCACGTGCTGGTTCGGATGCTGCGCCTGCAGCAGCTGACCGGCGGCTTCCTGGTGGACGACCGGGGCGAGAAGCACCAGGTCAACACCGCGAAGCTGGACGCCCTGGACGACATCATCGAATCCCTGGTGATGGACGAGGGCAAGAAGCTGATCGTGTTCAGCCGCTTCCTGGCGGAGATGGACGCGATCGAGGAGCGCCTGGCCGCCCGGCTGAGCAAGGCCCGGATGACCAGCGTGCGGATCGACGGCTCGGTGAAGGCCTCGGAGCGCGGCGGGATTGTGCAGCAATTCCAGACCGACCCGCGCTGCATGGCCTTCCTGGGCGAGCTGGACGCCTGCGCGGAGGGGCTGACGCTGACCGCGGCGCAGACGGTGGTGTACTACAGCGTCAACTGGAACCTGGCCAAGTACCAACAGAGCGCCGACCGGGTTCATCGAATCGGACAGACGGGCACCTGCACCTATATCCACCTGATCTGCCCGCGGACCATCGACACGAAGATCATGGACGCCCTCAAAAGCAAGAGCGACCTGGCCAAGAGTGTGGTGGACAACTGGCGCTCCATCATTGACGAAGAGGAGGAACCCCGGCATGAGTGAAGTTTTGGAGACTTTGGTTTACAAGTATGAGGCGATCCGCGCCCAGTATGAGGAGGCGGACGCCGCGCTGAAGGAGCTGCGCCAGCAGCGGGACGCGGCGGAGCAGGAGGTGGTCCGCTCGATCCTGACCATGGCGGAGGAGACCGGCGCGGACGATCTGACCGTGAAGGTCGGGCCGTACAAGTACAGCGCCGCCCTGAAGGACTACTTCGGGATCACGAAGGCGGAGCAGGACGAGGCCTTCCCGCTGCTGCGGGAGCTGGGCCACGGCGACCTGATCACCGAGCGGGTGGACGACCGGACGCTCTCCAAGGAGCTGATGGGCGTGATGGCCGACAACGACGGCGAGCTGCCGCCGGAGTATGAGCCGCTGATGCTCCACCTGAACCGCTACACCAAGACGACGCTGACGAGGAGGAAGGCGTAAATGGGCCGCAGCTGCATGATGGTGAATATTAACGGCGCGGAGCTGCGCCGGATGCTTTTAGACAAGGGGTACACCATGGCCGACGCGAGCCGCGCCATCGGCTATTCGGACGGCTACCTCAAACAGGCCTGCCAGAAGAACGTGATCCGCGTCTCCGCGGTGGAGCTGATCGGCGCCAAGCTCGGCATCCCGCGCGACGGGTATGAGATCATCGCCGTGCCGGAGCCCGCGCCCCAGAGCGCGCCGCCGAAGGACGCGGAGGCCATCGCCCGGGCCGTGGTGGACTACGCGGTGGAGCAGCTGCGCATTCTGCTGTGCGAGTGCGGCCTGCTGAGCGTCATCCGCCTGGAGACAGAGGACGAAACGACATGAGCCGGACTCCGTGCAAGGGCTGTCCCTGGCTGAAAGTCACGAAGGACATCAGCGGCACCGAGGCGCGATGCACGGCCCAGACAGATCGGGGCCGGATGATCCTCTGGCATTACGGCATGAATATCCGCGACACCTGGTTCACCGTCTGGGGCGAACTGACACTGAAACAGGCCCCCGTATGGTGCCCTAAACAGAAAAAGGAGAAAACAACATGAGCAAGCAGATTAACATCGACGACCTGATCCCCTCCAGCCTGAAGGTGCTGGGGCGCAAGTTCCTGGACGAGGAGTACATGGCCCGCAACGCGGACCGGACCCTCCCCGCGATCCGCACCCGCTACGAGGCCTACGGCAAAATGTCCGAGTGCATGGTCAACGTCAATTCGGCCATGGACTCGCTGAAAAGCCAGATGAAGGACTGCCTGAACGCCCTGACCGGCATGGACACGACCTACCGCCAGGCGGCGGAGGGCACCTATAACACGCTGCTCGACGTCTTCCTGGCCGCGGCGGAGATGTCCGTGCAGACGCTCAACTGCATCTATCAGATCGAGAGCCTGACGCCGCTGGAGGCCATGGCGGAGAACATCGACGACGAGGGCTCGGAGAACACGGACCCGGTGGACGACGACGAACTGCCCGAGGGCGAGGAGGACGAAGGCAATGAGTAAAGAGTTAGCTTTAGTTCAGAACACGGCGGCCTACCTGCCCAGCGCCCAGGAGCTGGCGGAGGTCAGCGCGGAGCTGAAGGGCGTGCTGCGGCGCAGCATGCTGGGCACGATCCAGATCGCCAACGGCGGCGCGGGCGTCTTCAAGGTGAAGGAGCCCGGCGCGGACGAGGCCACCGGCGGCATCACCGCCGTCGAGGGCGTGATCCTGTGCAGCCACCCGACCAACACCTACTGGGGGCACGATTACGCCAACCGGGCGGACGGCGAGGCCCCGATCTGCCGCTCCATGGACGGCGTCAACGGCACGATCCTGGAGACCGGCGAGGTGCGCGTGTGCGCGGACTGCCCATTCAACCAGTTTACCGACGGCCGCAAACAGTGCGTGAACAAGCGCCAGCTGTACATCATGCGGGCGGACGATCTGGTGCCGATCCTGTTCAGCCTCCCGCCCACGGCGCTGAAATATTTTGACCAGTACCTGGTCCGCTGCCGGCTGACCATGCGGGTGCCGCTGTTCAGCGTCGTGACCCGGATCACGCTGAAGAACGTGAAGAGCCAGAACGGGAACGAGTACAGCATCCCGGTCTTCGAGCCGGTGGGCAAGCTGCCCCGCGAGGAGGCGGCCCGCATGCGCGACTATGCCCAGGCCTTCGCCGAGGCGGCGCAGCGCAACGGCATCACCGTGGACGACGCGGAGCCCCAGCAGGAGGCCGCCCAGGCGGCCCCGGCCTACGTCCAGGTGCCGGACGAGGACTTGCCCTTTTGACCCGTAAGACAACCGCCGGAGGAGTGGCGCCCGCTGCTCCTCCGGCAGAAGGAGAAGGCAGGACATGGACAACATTGACCACCTGATCGACTGGGTGAAGTTCTATCAAGAGCGCCTGCCGACCCAGCCCCGGCCCGCCGGAGACCACAAGTACAACGCCTGCTGCCCGTTCCACGACGAGCGGAACCCGTCCTTCTGGTTCAACACGACCAACGGCCTTTGGAAATGCGAGAGCGGCTGCGGGAGCGGCAACGCCACGTCCTTCCTGGCCCGCCTGGAGGGCGTCAGCAACGGAGACGCCTGGAAGCAGCTGTGCGAGATCGCCGGCGTGGACCCGAAGCGCACCGAGAAGCCGAAAGTACGCCTGCCGCTGAGCCTGGCGGAGTATGCCCAGAGCAAGCGCCTGCCGCTGGAAACGCTGCAGAAGCTCGGGCTCACGGACCGCCCGGCCAGCGGCTACAACCCCGCGCACGTGGGCATCCCGTACTACGACGCGGACGGGCGCACCGTGGCGATCAAGCAGCGGTTTCACCCCGCCAACACGCAGCGCTTCGGCTGGGAGAAGGGCGGCCGGGTGATCCCCTACGGCGTCTGGATCGACATGAACAAGACCGCGAAGGCGCTGATCCTGGTGGAGGGCGAGAGCGACGCGCAGAGCCTTTGGCTGCACGGCATGCCGGCGCTGGGCATCCCCGGCGCGACCAATTACCAGGCGGCCTGGACGGCGGAGTACATCGGCGACCGCGACGTCTACCTGCACGTGGAGCCGGACAGCGGCGGCGCGAAATTCCGCGAGAAAACGCTCGCGGCGCTGCGGGAGTCAGGCTACAAGGGCACGGCCAGGAGCTTCTCCTGCCACGACGTCGACCCGGCCTGCAAGGACCCCAGCGACCTGCACGTCAAACACGGCGACCAATTCCGGGAGCTGCTGGACCCGGCGCTGAAGGCGGCGCGGGTGGAGGATCTGGCGAAGCTGGTGATCCACGAGGCAAAGGAGATCGAGCCGCCAGGGCAGACGCCCAGGGAGATCCCGAAGCTGCAGACCTACCATGCCTCGGAGCTGTATGACAAGCGCATCGAGCGCCCGCCCACCATCGTCTCCGGGATGATCCCCGCGGGCCTGACGGTGCTGGCCGGCAACCCCAAGCGCGGAAAGAGCTGGCTCGCCCTGCTGCTGGCGCTGTGCGTCGCGGGCGGTGAGCCCTTCCTGGGCATGCAGACGACGCAGGGGGACGTGCTCTATCTGGATCTGGAGTCCAGGCAGTACCGCGTGCAGGACCGCCTTCGGAAGCTGATCCCCGGACGCGCGCCGGAGTGCCTGAGCATCACCCACGAGAGCCAGCGCCTGGGCGACGGCCTGGAGGAGCAGCTCTCCATGTGGTGCCAGGACGTGGAGCACCCGCGCATGATCATCGTCGACACCCTGGGCCGGGTGAAATCACGCTCCCGCCAGGGCGAGAACGCCTACGAGGCGGACACGCGGATCATGGGCGCCCTCCAGCGGCTGGCCCTGTCCTACGGTGTGGCGGTGGTGTGCATCCACCACCTGCGCAAGAGCGTCGCGGAGAGTGACGACTTCGAGCGCATCAGCGGCTCCATGGGCATCTCCGGCGCCTGCGACAGCGTGATCCTGCTCCAGGGCAAGCGCGGAGAGGACCACACGACCCTCAGCTGCGTAAGCCGCGACTATGAGAGCCTCTCGCTGATCCTGGGCTTCGACAACGGCCGGTGGACGCTCCGCAGCGCGGACAGCGACGCCTGGCGCGAGGAGCAGGCCTATCTGGAGTGCCCATACACCCGGGCCATCATCGCCCTGGCGCATCGGAACAAGGTCTGGAAGGGCACGCCGTCGGAGCTGTTGGAGGAACTGATCAACCTGGGCGCGAACCCGCCCGTGGTGGACACGCGGCCCATGCTGCGCGACCTCAACGCGATCCGGGAACGTCTGAACGACCGCGACGGCGTGCTGTTCATCCCATCGAAAAAGGGAGCGAAGGGGAAGCGGATCGCGGAGGTCCGCGAGGTCGAAAAAGATGGATTCTGACCGTTTTGGGTGGCGATCCCCAGGGTGGCGATCCCCCTATCGCCACCCAAAAACATCGCCACCCATCGCCACCCGGAGTCAAGGAAAAATCAAAACCCCTATATATATCGCCACCATCGCCACCTTCGCCACCCAGGGGCCCTAAACCCTTATTTTATAAGGGTTTTGCGGGTGGCGATAGGGGTGGCGATACCTAATCAAAAAGAAGCGTATCGCCACCCAGGTGGCGAAGGTGGCGATGGTGGCGATGGTGGCGATGGTGGCAAAGGTGGCGATACTAAGAACAAAAACCAAAAAGAGAAAAACATCAAACAATTTCTTTTTTAGGAGTATAGGAGGGAGAGAGGACCATGATGGAGACGATCAGCTCGGCGCAGCTTCGGAGCGATCAGGAGATCTCGGTGAAGCTCTACTTTCTGGCCAAGCGCGGGGACACGCTGAACCACCAGGAGCGGGAACTGCTCAGGACCGCCTCGGAACGGCTGAAAAAGCTGGCGGCCGCCGTCCGCGATCTCCAGGACGAGATCGCCGTGCAGGAGCTCTATGACGCGGAGACAAGGGAGCTGCGCCGTCGGGAGGAGGACGACGGAAAGTGAGCCACATCTTTCTGAGGATCTGGACCTTCCGCTGCGCCCAGTGCAAGCGGGTGAAGGACGCGCCCTTCGGCGCGACGATGGACACCTGGTCGCCGGCGCTGAAGCGGGGCGGGAAGTTCTTCTGCTCCCTCGCCTGCGCGAGGGCCTACGATCAGGCCTGCGCGAACCGCAAAAAGAAAAGCGCCTCGATCTGGGGCGAGCCCTACACGGAGGCGGACGAGGCGGTCATGATTCGGATGCGGGACGAGGGACGGAGCTGGCCGGAGATCGGCGAGGCGATCGGGCGGTCCCCCAAGGCCGCTGCCTCGCACTATAACCACTATGTACTCCCGGCGCGCGCGATCGGCCAAAGCGCCGGATGAACGAAAAAAGGAGGATTGACCAATGGACAACCTGGAGCAGGTCATGAAGGAGCTGGAGCCGGCCGTGGCCGGGTGCTGGGTGCGCTGCGACCATCGCCAGCCGGGCAAGCCGGGCGACTACTACGTGATCCGGCGGGACCGCGGGAAGAAGTGCCGCACGGACACGCTGCGCTTCAACGGCGGCTACTGGATCACCGCCGGGCACAACCCGACGAACGCCGTCGAAGCATGGTGGGAGGAGGCGATCTTCTGACCATGGGCGACGGGCTGTATACGGCGCGGGAGGTTTACGACGCGCTGCGGGGCTGGGGCTTCGAGCTTCGGGTCGATGAGCACGGGGTCGTGCGCGGGCGGCTGCCCGGCGGGACCGTCACGCTGGAGATGCGCGGGATCATCGACCAGCTGCAGTGGGTCAACGACCAGGTTGCGGAGCTGATCCGGCAGGAGGCCGGGACCGTCACCGCGGCGGGCCTGACGCTGGAGGAGGCGAAGGCCTACGGCGAGCGCATCCAGGCCGGCGAGCTGGAGCTGGTGCCGCCGGTGCTCTACCATCGGAAGACCGGGCTGATCGATGTGACATACAGAGAGAAGGCGAAGCCATGAGCGAGACGAAGATCCCGCTGGAGCGGGTCATCGTGGGCCAGATTGTGGAGCGGCTGAAGGCGGAGGGCTACACCTTCGTCTGCAAAACGCACGGGAGCGCCTACCAGATCTCCGGCCTGCCGGATCTGCTGGTGATCGGGCACTCGGGGCGCTTCGTCGGGCTGGAGGTCAAGCGGCCGGAGATCGGACGCCTGACAGCGATCCAGGCGGCGACGCTGAACCGGATCAACCACGCCGGCGGCTATGCCGCGGTGGTCACCAGCGCGGACGAGGCGGTCCAGGCAATGCGCAGCGCGGACAGCGGCTACCCGATGGAGGACTATAAGGCATAAGTGCGGAAGGAAGGTACAACATGAGACTGATTGACGGAGACAAACTGCTCGAAAGTCTATTGCAGGACAAGATTACATCAGGAATGCAAAAGGCCCGCTTTCTCGATTTGGTGAGAGCTGCGCCGACCGTCGGTAAGGACACAACTGTCCCCAGCAAATGGATCAGCGTCAAGGAAAGACTGCCGGACGATGCAAGTGATGTTCTTGCATATTACGATGATGGTACGGAAAGCAGAATCATTCTTGTAAACTATTATAAACGGTGTTGGTATGACTGCATTTTCAATCGTCCTATCGACGATATGGAGACAGGATTTATCGGGTATTGGATGCCACTACCTGAACCGCCGAAGGAGGAAAAGCACAATGGCTGAACACGACAATCTTGTCATAGATTTACGATTTGTGATCAGACGGCTTTCCCGTTTGCCGGATTTCGGCGAAGAA